>CAYXVA010000024.1:0-6643 GCA_964467975.1 uncultured Oscillospiraceae bacterium
CCGCTTGCCAGGCTCGGTGAGCCTAAGGACATTGCAAACGCCATGCTCTTCCTCGCGAGCGATATGGCCTCGTACATAACCGGCGCCACGCTCAACGTCGACGGCGGTTACCGCCCCGCGTTCGTGCCGCTGCACTGAACACGATCTGTTACTTAGAAAGGAGAAATAAACCAAATGGCTGGTCTGAAAGATTTCCCCAATAACGGCGCCCTCCACGGGCTGAAAATACTCGACAGCGGCTCCAATATCGCGGGCCCCTTCGCGGGTGGTCTGTTGGCCGAAGCCGGAGCCACCGTCATACACTTTGAAGCCCCTAAGAAGCCCGACAACCAGCGCGGATGGTACGGCTATCCCCAGAACCACCGCAACCAGCTCTCCATGGTCGCCGACATAAAGACCGAGGAGGGGCGAGAGATTTTCCTGAAGCTCATAAAATGGGCCGACATCTGGGTTGAGTCTTCCAAGGGCGGGCAATACGGCCGTCTGGGTCTGTCCGACGAGTTCCTCTGGACGATAAACCCCAAGCTTGCCATCTGCCACGTCTCCGGCTACGGCCAGAGCGGCGTACCCGAGTACGTCACGAAGGCCAGCTATGACGCTGCCGGACAGGCCTTTTCCGGCTACATGTCCCTCAACGGCATCGACTACGCCCTCAAGACCAACCCCTATCTGAGCGACTACGTCTGCGGCCTGACCACCTGCTGGAGTATGCTTGCCTGCTACGTCAGCACCCTGCTCACTGGCAAGGGCGAGAGCGTCGACGTCGCCCAGTACGAGGCCTTGGCCCGCATCACCGATGGCCGCTTTATGCAGTACCTGACCGACGGCGTCAAGTTGCCGCGCACCGGCAACAAGGACGCCCAGGCTGCCAGCTTCAGCTTCTACACCTGCAAGGACGGCGGCGTTATCTTTATTGGTATGACAGGTGCCGAGGTCTGCAAGCGCGGCTACCCGATTATCGGTCTGCCCGTGCCCGGCACCGGCGACCCGGACTTCCCCGAGGGTTTCACCGGCTGGATGATAAACTCCCCTGTAGGTCAGAGGATTGAGCGCGCCGTGGAGAACTACGTTTCCCAACACACCGTGGACGAGGTCGAGGCCGAGATGCTCGCACATCAGATACCCTGCCAGAAGGTCTACGAGCTCGAGGACTGTGCCGCCGATCCCCAGTGGCAGGCGCGCGAGACGCTCACTGAGTGGGACGACCCCATGCTCGGGCACGTCAAAGGGCTCGGTCTGCTCAGCAAGTTCAAGCGCAATCCGAGCCGGATCTGGCGTGGTGCTCCGCTTTTCGGTATGGACAACCGCGATATACTGAGCGACCTCGGTTACACCGGCGAGCAGATACAGGACTACTATGACCGTGGCATAGTAGGAGAGTTCGACCTTGAGACTACCATCAAACGATATCGTCTTCGTGAGGTTATTCCTCATATGCGTCCTGATTGGAAGGAAAAAGACGGAGAGCAATAAATACTAGGTTATAGCTCTGTACCCTGAATGGTTTGGGGCTTAGCTGAATTAAAAATTATAAGGAGCGGAAAATGAAAAAACTGGAGAACAAAGTTGCAGTTGTCACAGCCAGTACTCGTGGCATAGGATATGCCATTGTTGCTACTCTGGCGCGCGAGGGCGCTATAGTTTATATGGCCGCACGTAATCTTGATGTTGCCAACGAACAGGCCGAGGCACTTAACAACAACGGCTGCATGGTAAAGACTGTATATTTTAATGGCCGCGACAAGCAGAGCATCAAGGAATGCATCGATACTGTTATCGAGGCAGAAGGAAGACTTGACATTCTGGTCAATAACTTCGGCGGCACAAGCCCTAGGGATGACCTTATGTTTCAGTACACTGATTATGAAAAATTTGCCAAGTATATTGACGTTCATTTGTCAAGTGTGTTTATTTCCTGCCAGGAAGCCGTCAATAAGGCAATGTCAAACCAGAAAAGCGGGAGCATTATTAACATTGGGTCTGTCGCCGGTATGATTCCCGACACAAGCCAAGTCGCCTACGGTACCAGCAAAGCCGCAATAATTCATCTCAGCAAGATGATAGCAGTGCATGCAGCAAAAGACAACATTACGTGCAACGTAGTGTGCCCCGGAATGACGGCAACTGAGGCTGTAACAAAGAACCTTACTCCTGATTTCATGAATTTCTTCATGAAGCATACACCAATAGCCAGAATGGCAGACCCGCAGGACATAGCCGACGCGGTGCTGTATTTTGCCACTGCCCCCTTCACGACGGGGCAGGTGTTAGCCGTACATGGCGGCTTTGGCCTGCCCAGCCCGGTGTACGGGGATATGATGCTTATGAACAATAAACGCTGATGGGAGGCATATCTATGGAGCGAAGACTCGAAGAACTCATAGAGAAGGAAGCCATTCGTGAGCAGATATACAACTATTGCCGCGCCCTTGACCGCATCGATAACGAGCTGGGCTACACCGTCTTTGCTGAGAACGCGAAGGTTGACTACGGGCCAACCTATAAGGGTGACGGTCGCGGCTTTATCGACATGATGCTCGACATGCACCGCAGTATGGTTTCCACCCACCACATGATGACGAACATTCTCATCAAGTTCAACGGCGATATGACCCGTGCCGCCAGTGAAACCTATATGTATGCAGCTTGTAAGTACAAGAACAAGGCCGGTGAGGCCAGCTTCGTTGTCGAGGCCCGCTGCCGAGACATAGACAGATGGGAGAAGCGCGACGGCAAGTGGGTTATCACGGAACGCGTAGTTGCCGGAGACAACACTTTCATGCTCACGCCGAAGTACTTCGACGACTACAACAACGGTCGCGATACAGTCAAAGACCAGTCCTACACCTTCTTTGAAGAGCTCTGAGACCTCGTCGACTCAGTGGACTTCGTGCGATATCTATAAAATCTATGGCATTTTAATTCAGAGGGGCCAACAAGATGAGGTTTGAAAACAAGAATGTGATTGTGACGGGTGCCAGCTCCGGTATAGGACGTGCCACCGCCAAGCTTTTCGCCATGGAGGGGGCCAGGGTTGTCGCCGCCGCCCGACGCATGGAACGCCTCGAGGCCCTCCGGGATGAAGCCGCCGCCGAAGGAGCAGCCGGCGTCATCCTCCCTCTTCGCACCGACGTGCGTAGCCACGCAGACATCGACAACATGTTTGACACCTGCCTCAAGGAGTTCGGCCGGCTGGATATCCTCGTAAACAACGCCGGCATGCTTGACGGCCAGCTGCCCATACATGAGACCAGCCAGGAGGTCTACGACATGATTTACGAGACGAACCAGCGTGCTGTGTATCTCAGCTGCCAGAGAGCAATAAAGATCTTCCTCGAGCAGGGCACCCCGGCGAACATAGTAAACGTGGCCTCTGCGGCCAGCCTGCGCGGACTCAAGGGCGGAACGATGTACGTCATGACCAAACACGCCGTCCTGGGTATTACCCGCAACATAGCCGCCAGTTTTTTCGAGAAGGGTATTCGCTGCAACTGCATAGAGCCTGCAAACATTAAGACCGAGATCAATCGTGTGCCGCGTGAGATGGGCCTCGGTATTCTCGAGTGGCAGATGCGTGCCGGCAATGCAGCGCCGCTGCACACTATTACCCGCCCCGGAGAGAAAAAGCCGATGCTCGGCACCCCTGAGGACTGCGCCAAGCTCATCACCTTCCTCGCTGACGACGAGGCTGCACGCTATATCAACGGTGCCGAGGTCAGAATAGACGCAGGTTTCCTTTGTATGTAATTTAATTTCCTTTTGGGCCCCCACTGCGCGGGAAAAACGCGCAGCGGGGGCGTAACTTGAATTTTGTCCGTCCTGAGAGGGAAAACAAAAGAAAAATTCAAGAAGGTGAGAAAAATGTCTGACCGCTACACTGATTACTACGGCAACCACATGAAGTTCAGCGATTACCCCTCCTTCGGTGTGCTCAACAGCGTCAAGGTGCTGATGACTGGCACAAACATCGCCGGCCCCTACGCGGCCAGCATGATGGCCGAGATGGGAGCCAAGGTGGTCCAGGTTGAGGCCCCCAAGATGCCCTGCCAGACCCGCGGCAACTACGGCTATGCCACCGACCACCGCAACACCTTCTCTGTGACGCTCAACACCCGCTCCGAGCGCGGCAGAGCCGCCCTTGAAAAACTCATAGCCTGGGCCGACATCTGGATTGAATCCGGCCGTCCCGGTTCGTATGCCAAGCAGGGCCTCACGGATGAACACATGTGGGAAATTAACCCCAAGCTGGCCATAGTCCACGTCTCCGGTTACGGCCAGTACGGCCCCGACAAGGACAAGGCGGCCTATGACGTCTCTGGCCAGGCCATGGGCGGATACATGTACATGAACGGGGCCAGCCCTACGTCGCCTCCGCTGAAAGTTAATCCCTACCTGAGCGACTATGCCACGGCAATGATGGCTTGCATATGCGCACTGAGCATCCTCACAAACGCGCGCGCCACCGGCAAGGGCGACAGCGTAGATATCTCCCAGTACGAGACCATGTTCCGTATGCTGGGCAGCTACCCCGCCGACTGGTTCAACCGCGGCTTCCCCGGCCCCAGTGAGCCCGTCAAGTGGCGCACCGGCAACGTCAGCGACCTGGCCGCGGGCTTCAGCTTCTACGACTGCAAGGACGGCGGCACCATCTTCATCGGCATGGTCGGCGCCGGCAACACCAAGAAGGGCTATCCCCTGGTCGGTCTGCCCACCCCGGGCGACGGCACGGACCCGCTCTTCCCCGAGGGCATGACCGGCTGCCTGCGCTCCCTGCCCCAGGGCCAGCGCATCGAGGCCGCCATCACCAAGTACTGCGCCGAGCGCACGGTCGACGAGGTTGAGGCCGCCCTCAACGAGCTGGGCATACCCAATCAGAAAGCCTTCGGCCCCGCCGACATCCTCGCCAGCGAGCAGTACAAGGCGCGCGAGGACATCATCACATGGAAGGACAGCGTATACGGCGACATGAAGGGCCCGGGTATAATGAACAAGTTCAGCAAAAACCCTGCCCGGATCGTGGCGAGCGCCCCGACTTTCGGCGAGCACAACCGTGAGATTCTCACCGAGCTGGGCTTCTCCGAGGAGGAGATCAACGAGATGTACGCAGCCGGAGAGACCGTTACAATGGACCCCAAGGAGACCGCGCAGTACTGGCATCTCAAAGAGTGGGGATTCTTCTGGAACCCCGACCAGGCGAAGGCGCTCGACCTTTGAGCCTGCATACTTAGACTTGATTAGTAAGGGGACTGCTGAAAATGAAGTTGAATCCGGGCACATATGAGGGCTTTGCCCGCGGCTACCGCGGAAAGCTCTACGTGAACGTCACCGTATCGGAGGACAAAATCCTCGAAGTGAAGATAACCAAGCACCGCGAATACCGCGGCATCGCCTGGGGTCTGAACACCACCCCGATCGAGCTCTTCCCCAAGCTCATCGTCGAGTATCAGAGCCTGAATATCCCGCCCGTCGTCGGCGCGGACGTCACAAGCGAGGCCATCCTCGGCGCCGTCGCTGCGGCGCTCATGGCGGCCGGCGCCACTGAGGACGACATAGCAACCCTGCGTGCGGCCCCCGGACCTGTCCCGCCCGACTACAAGGATGAGGTGCGCACCGTCGACGTCGTCGTATGCGGTGCGGGCGCCGGCGGCCTTGCCGCAGCCATTGAGGTCAAGCAGGCCGGCGGAGACGTAGTCATAGTCGAAAAGCAGGGGATTACCGGCGGCGCCACCGCGCGCTCCGGCGGCAAGCTCCTTGGCGCGGGTACCGAATGGCAGAAGCGCCAGGGTATATACGACAACGAGAACATGGTTTACAACTACCTCATGGAGGTCGGCGACCGCCAGGGCAAATTCATGGATCCGAGCAAGACCCGCTACCTTGTTGACAACCTCAACAGCACCATAGAGTGGCTCAGCTCCATCGAGGCCACTGTCAAGGGCGACCCCGAGGAAGTCCTCGCCATGCCGTACGACAAGCTGGTCCTGCCCAGGGAGAAAGATGGCGTGCTCAAGACGCACTACGAGGTACTCGACGTCGAGGCCATTCACATGAGCCTGCAGCCGTGGCGCGTCCACAATTCCCCCGGAGGCGGCGGACAGACCAACGGCCAGGGCGGTGAGATCTCCACCCCGCTCACTCTCTACTTCGAGAACGACCTGGGCGGCGAGATAATCTACAATACCGCCATGCAGGAACTGCTGACCGATGAAAGTGGCTCTGTGACGGGAGTGGTCTGCAAGCGAGCCAACGGTGCAACGCTCACACTCTATGCAAGGCGTGGTGTAATACTTGCTACAGGTGGTTACGCTCGTAACAAGCAGATGTGTAGTCGCTATCCTGTGGCGCACTACTTCAGCAACGTTCCGCGAGGCAACGTTGGAGAAGGACTTGTCGCAGCCGAGAAAATAGGTGCGCTCAACTATAAGCATCCGGCTGTGCAGGTTGTGTATACTTCGTTGACATGCGGCGTCGGCATAAACGATGAGAGCGGACTAATAGTTAACGACCGTGGCGAGCGAGTGGTAAACGAGTGGACATATCAGTATACTGTCTCGGACGCTATATCGCGTTCCGGCAGCAATTGCGGATGGTACATCACAAGCGGGAACGAACCTTATCCGGGTGTGCAGTACGGCTTCCAGCA
>CAYXVA010000024.1:6743-9858 GCA_964467975.1 uncultured Oscillospiraceae bacterium
GGCACACAATATCCTACATGCGGGACATCAATCGGAGGAGCACTGTTTTACGGCCGAATCGCAGGACGCGCCGCGATGGACGTAAAGCTACTATAACGCACAAACCAATGGTGTGTGGAGAAACACCATAACACTTAAAATTAGAAAATAATGAGAGGACAGTTATAAATGGACATGAAAAACGCAAAGTTGTTCCAGCCGCTTGTTGTCGGCTCGCTCACGCTGCGCAACCGCGTGGGCATGGCCCCCATGAGCATGGACTACGAGGCCGAGGACGGCACGGTTCCCAAGCGGCTCGCCGACATCTTCGTGCGCCGCGCCGAGGGTGGAACAGGATACGTCATGATTGACGCCGTCACTGTCGACCGCAGGTACCAGTACATCGGAAAGACCACGTGTCTCGACTCCGACGACCTCGTCCCGCAGTTTCGCGACTTTGCCAAGCGTGTCTCCGATACCGGCAGCACGCTGGTGCCCCAGATAATCCACCCCGGCCCTGAGAGCATCTGCGGCTTCCGCGGCATCCCGCCGCTTGGACCGAGCGTGAACACCAACGCCAACTGCCACGTCTCGCGTGCCATGACCATCGACGAGATACACACAGTTATCAAGCAGTTCGGCCAGGCCGCCAGAAGGGTAGAGGAGGCCGGCTGCGGCGCGATTGGGCTCCACTGCGCCCACGCCTACATGATGCCCGGCGCTTTCCTGAGCCCGCTGCGCAACAAGCGCATGGACGAGTACGGCGGCTGCATCGACAACCGCGCCCGCTTCATCCTCGAGGTCATAGCCGAGGTGCGCGCCAATGTCAGCCCCGACTTCCCGATATTCCTGCGTGTCTCCGGCGACGAGCGCTACGAGGGCGGCAACAGCCTCGAAGAGATGCTCTACCTCGCACCTAGGTTCGAGGCGGCCGGCGTCAACCTGATAGAGGTCTCCGGCGGCGTGCAGTACGAGGGCTTGGAGAACATCCTGCCCAGCCACGGCAGGCGCATAGGTATGAACCTCTACGAGGCCAGCGAGATAAAGAAGATCGTCAACATCCCGGTCTTCGTCGTCGGCAAGATAAACGACATCCGTTACGCCGCCGACATAGTCGAGCGCGGGCTGGTTGACGGCGTGAGCATGGGCAGACTCCTGCTCGCTGACCCCGACCTGTGCAACAAGGCCGTTGAGAACCGCTTTGATGACATAACCCCCTGCGGCAGCTGCGGCGGAAGTTGCATCACCCGCACCGCGGAGCACCCGCAGTGCCGCTGCCACATCAACCCGCGCGTCGGGCACGAGTACGACTACCCCGACAAGCCCGCCGAGAAAGTCAAAAAGACCCTCATTATCGGCGCGGGCCCCGGCGGAATGTACGCCGCCGTCACCGCCGCCGAGCGCGGCCACGACGTCACCGTCTGGGAGGTCGACGACAAGATAGGCGGCCAGCTCAACCTCGCCGTCACCAGCCCCGGCAAGCAGGAGATGACCAAGTGGCTCGTCCACCTCAACTACCGTGCCAAGAAGGCCGGCGTCAAGTTCGAGTTCGGCAAGGAGGCCACTGTCGAGGCGGTCCGCGAGTTTGGCCCCGACGCAGTCATTGTCGCCACCGGCGCCAAGCCGCTTATCCCGCCCATCAAGGGCACTGAGACTTACCCCGTCCGCACGGCGCACGACTTCCTCAAGGGCAAGTTCGTGATACCCAAGGGCCGCGTGTGCATACTCGGCGGCGGCGAGGTCGCGTGCGAGACTGCTGAGACCGTGCTGGCCAACGCCCGTCCCACTGCGTTCACCCGCGGCTTTGACGCGAGCATCGGCGACATAGACGTCACCATAATAGAGATGCTGCCCCAGACTCTCACCGGCGTGTGCATGCCCAACCGGGCGCCGCTGATGCGCACACTCCGTGAGAATGGGGTTCACATCAATGTAAACACCAAGGTGCTGGAGGTTACCGACCACGACGTGAAGGTACAGCGGAAGGACGGCACCGAGGAATGGCTCTGCGGCTTTGATTACATAATTTTCGGCCTCGGCGCCCGCAACTACGACCCGCTGAGCGAACAGCTCAAGGAGTTTGTCCCCGAGGTACACGTGATAGGTGACGCCGTCAAGGCCCGTCAGTCCAGCGACGCCATGTGGGAGGGCTTTGAGGTAGCGTACAACCTGTAAGAAGAGAAGTAGGGACCCTTCCCGGGGCTGTGGAATAGCGCCCCGGAGGGTCAAATGAGCGCCTTAGACGTGCGGCAGCCTTCCGGACGCAGCCTGAGGTCATGGCAAAAGGAGAAAATGTATGGATGCTACAGTAAACAAAAACTACAAGAAGGGCTTTGTGCCTTTCGCGCTGGGCGCGGCGCTGGTCAGTCTGGCCGGTGGATTCACGGCGTCTATCCCCACCAACATCGTCAGTGCCTGGGGCCTTTCCAGTGACTGGGTCACCTGGATAACCCTGGTCATGAGCATGGGCATGGCCGCCTGTGCGCCGGTCCTCGGCAAACTGGGCGACGTGCTCGGCCGCCGCGGCACCCTGCTGTTCGGCATAGCCATGATAGCCATCGGCGAGCTTGCCATCGGCATTACGCCTGTCGGCGCGGTATGGCTGATCCTAGTCGCCCGCTTCCTCGTCGGTATCGGCGCCGCAGCTATTGCCCCGACCGTCATCGCTTACATTACCAGTGAGTTCCCACCCGCCAGCATGGGTACCGGCTTCGCGGTCTACATGGCGCTCTCCAGCGGAATGGTCATATTTGGACCCACCGTCGGCGGCATCATTCTGCAGGCTACCGGCAACTATCGCATAGTTCTCTACATCTGTGCTGCTATCGCTGCTGTCTGCTTCGTGATTGCCCTCTTTACCCTGAAGAAGGATACCACCCCGAAGAAGGGTCTTGCCGGCTTCGACATCTTCGGCGGCATCTTCATCATCCTGTTCTTCTCCCTGGCCCTCTGTGTGCCCAACCTGGCTCAGGGCAGTGCAGGCTGGTTCGGTACCTCCACCCTCATCGTGCTGGCCGCCGCTGTTGTCTGCCTCATTGTCCTCGTCATCGCCGAGCGCAAGGCCAAGAATCCCATTCTCAACGGCAAATTCATGACCCGCAAGGAGTTTATCCTCCCCGTTGTCGTGCTGTTCCTC
>CAYXVA010000025.1:0-9783 GCA_964467975.1 uncultured Oscillospiraceae bacterium
TCCACCATACCCAACATGACCGTCGTCATGCCCGCCGACTACTACGCCGCGCGCAAGCTGGTTGCGGCCGCGGCCAAGTTTGACGGTCCCGTGTACCTGCGTTTTACCCGCGACGCCGTACCTGTAATCTACGGCCCGGACGAGGAGTTTGAGATAGGCAAAACCAAGCTCCTGCGCACAGGCTCCGACGCCGCCATAATCGCCAACGGCGACACCGTCTGCATCGCGCTCGCCGCCGCCGAGGCCCTCGCGGCCAAAGGCGTGAGCGCACGCGTGCTTGACATGCACACCATAAAGCCCCTCGACACCGAGGCCGTCGCCGAGTGCGTCAACGACTGCGGCAAGATAGTCACGGTTGAGGACCACAACATCATCAGCGGCCTGGGCAGCGCCGTGAGCTGCGTCGCCGCCGAGATGGGCAGAGGCAAGGTGAGGCGCATAGGCATACAGGACCAGTTTGGCCAGAGCGCGCCGTACGAGCGTCTGCTCGAGATGAACGGCATCACCGCGGAGAACATTGTTGAGACCGTCCTCGCAATGTAAAGCGACAAGGAGGAGTTATAAATGAAAGTATTCCTTATTGGCTGCGGCGACATCGCCCGCCACCACGGCCGCGCCGTCGTCCGCCTGGGCGGCAGCATAAACGGCTGCTTCGACATAAGCGAGAAGAACGCCAAGATAGTCTCCGACGAGTTCGGCTGCCCCGCCGTCAGCTATGACGAGATAGAGGCGCTGTGCGCCCAGGCCGACTACGCCGTCATATCCACCCCGCCCACGAAGAGGCTCGACTACGTCGAGATGGTGCTCAAGCACCACGTCCCCCTCTATCTTGAAAAGCCTGTCGCCGTCACGCTCGAGGACGCGATGAAGATAAAGGACATGGCGGACAAATACGACGCGAAGATAATGGTCGGCTTTGCCCACTACTACCGCCCGGCGTACCAGAAGATGCTCTCCCTGGTCAAAACCGGCATGTTCGGCGAGCCCGTCGACATTGCCTTCTCCCGCCTGAGCCCGGGCTTCGGCTTCCACGCGAAGAACCTCGGCGCCTCCTGGCGCACCGACCCGGAGCTGGCCTGCGGCATGACCGTCGAGAGCGTCAGCCACGACTGGAAGCTGATTACCGCTATGGCCGGCGGCTTCGACACGATAAGCTGCAACTACACCGGCACCATCTCGAGCGTGCCAAAGTTCGACAACCACACCTCCATCTCTATCCGTCTGCGCAACGGCGCGATAGGCACAATAGCGGCGAGCTGGGCCTGCGACATCCCCACCTGCTCGCGCGCCTACATCGGCACCAAGGGCAGCATCTTCCTCACCGGTGAGGGCATGTTCGAGTTTACAAACCTCACCTGGAAAACCGAGGATATGCCCTACGCCGAGAGCATCCGCTTCAACGACAGCTACGACCACGCCACCGGCGACGTGATATTCTACGCCCACGAGGCCTTCCAGAAGTGCCTCAAGGAGGGCAAGGAGTTCGACACCCCGCTCGCCGACGGCATCAGCGCCCTGATATACTCCCTCGCCGCGAAAAAGTCCAGCGAGGAGCAAATAACCGTCAAGGTCCCCGACTGGGACGAGATATAAAGTCCTTTAAGGGCTGCTGTGCGCGCACGGCTGCCCTTCCTCCCCAGAAAAAGCGGGCAGGCGCCCTAAGGCGTCTGCCCGCTTGTATTTTGCCGCTGCAGGAGCGGCTTATTATTTAGCCGCCTGGTATTTTGCGTTTTCGGCGCTGCCCAGAAAGGTCTCTAGGATCAGCTGGGCGGCTACGGCGTCTACGTTTTGGCGGTGCTTCTCTTCACGTTTGCCGTTGGCGCGCAGGATATTGTGCGCCTCCACGCTGGTGCGCCGCTCGTCGCGCAGCAGTACCTCCGGCGCGCCGTTAGAGCGCAATTGCTCAGCGAGAGCGCGGCATTTGGCGGCGCGCGCGCCCTCGCTGCCGTCCATGTTCAGGGGTAAGCCGAGCAAAATGAGGCCGCAGCCGCGCGAGCGTGAGAGCTCGACGACGCGCTGCACGAGCCGCCCGGCGTCCCACTCCGCTATCACCTGCGTCTCGCCGCAGAGTATGCCGCGCTCGTCGGAGATAGCCACGCCCGTGCGCGCGTCGCCGTAGTCGAGTGCCATAATTCTCACGACTCGTCCCCCCTTCCCAGCAGATACTCGCGCACCGCGCCCGCCATGTACAGCGAGCCGACGCAGCAGGCCATGCCGTCAGGCGCAGCGCGCTCGTACGCCGCCTCGGCCGCGGCTTCTATCGTGTCGAACGCCTCGGCCTTGCAGCCCTCGGCGCGCAGAAAGTCCGCGAGCACGTGCGCTTCCAGCGCGCGCGGCGAATCCGGCGTGGCGCACACAAATTCGCCCGCCACAGGGATAAGCAGCCGTGCCATATCCTGCCAGTTCTTGTCCGCGAGCGCGCCGAAGAGCAGCACCCGCCGCGTATCCGGGTAGTAGCGCCGCAGCGCCTGCGTCGTCGCAGCCAGGCACTGCGGGTTGTGCCCGCCGTCAACGACAAAGTCCGGCCCATTCAGCACGCGCTCAAACCGCGCGGGCCACACCGCGCTGCCGAGACCCAGCTTCACAGCCTGCTCCGGTATCTCCCAGCCCTGCGCGCGCAGCTGCGCGACGGCTTCGAGCGCGGTCGCGGCGTTTTTCAGCTGGTGCTCACCCGGAAGCTGCATCTCATACGCCTCGCCGCGGTATTTGAACCACTGCCCGGCGAAGCTGTCCGACACCGGCTCGATCTCGTCAAAGTCGGCAAAGCGCAAGTCCGTGCCCGTCTCCGCCGCCTTTTCGCGCAGCACAGCCTTCACGCTCTCGGGCAGATCGTAGGCCGCGGCCCGGCCGCCTTTGAATATCCCGGCCTTCTCGGCGGCGATAAGCTCGAGCGTGTCGCCCAGCACGGCGGTGTGGTCGAGGCCGATGTTCGTGATAACGGCGCACTCGGGGACGCCTATCGCGTTCGTGGCGTCGAGCCTGCCGCCGAGCCCGGTCTCGAGCACGACTATGTCGCAGCGCTCCTTCGCAAAGTAGTGCAGCGCCAGCGCCGTGGTCAGCTCAAACTCCGTGCACGGGTCCGCCATGCCCTCCGCGGCCGCGGCGAGCTCGGCGGCACTCTCCGCGAAGGCAGCGTCGGATATGTCGCGCCCGTTCACGCCCATGCGCTCGTTCATGCGCGTGAGGTGCGGCGAGATGTAGAGCCCCGCGCGGTACCCCGCCGCCGTGAGAATGCTGCGCAGCATGGCGCAGGTCGAGCCCTTCCCGTTCGTGCCCGCGACGTGGACAAAATGCAGCGAGTCCTGCGGCCTGCCCAGGCGCTCGATCAGCTCGCTTATACGCTCGAGCCCGGGCCTGGAGCCCAGCCACGACACGCCCTCGATATATTTAACGGCCTCCTGATAGTCCATAAAGCACCTCCGTATACGCGCAAAATTATACCACCGCCGCGCCCGGATGCAAAGGGCAAAAGTGCGTGCGCCGGAGTTTTTGCCACAGACGCAAATAGAGGACGGCGTTCGCCGTCCTCTTATATGTGAACGCCGCACGGCGTTATTTTTGGTCTGCCTCTTCGGAAGGGCACGCCTTCCCGGCGGGCAGTAGCCGTCTTGCTTAAGCGTATCAGGCAGGTCTCCAAGGCGCATCACCGCACCGGCTCTGACCCGTGGTGTGCGGCGTGCGTGGCACCCTCGGTGACCGCGTTCTCACTGACTTCCCTGTCAGCATCTACAATATACCCGGCACATATGAACTCAGTGTTAAGGCAAAATGAACTAAGTCAAACTTTTTTCTCTCGGGCCTGTAGAAAAAAGTTAGCTTCGGGTGAAAATTGTGATTGACCGCCGGGGTTTTGAGTGTTATACTATTTCTACCTGTCGGCCGGACGGGCTGTTTTTGTGCGCAATTTTTGCGCGGCAGCGCGCCTCGACATGCTCAGGGAGGCAACAAGGCCGCTTTGCGGCCAATACTACAAGGAGGTGCCGAAACATGGCTGTTGGCGCAAGAGTAAAAGTTATACTCAGGTGCAGCGAATGCAAGGAGCGCAACTACTTCACGGTCAAGAACAAGAAGAATACGCCTGACCGTCTCGAGATGAAGAAGTACTGCCCCCGCTGCCGCAAGTACACGGTCCACAACGAGACCAAGTAAGGCGCGAAAGGAGTTTTCAGTCTAATGGCAGAAGCAAACAAGAATTCCGCCCCCGCCAAGACCTCCACGAACGCCGTAAAGAAGACCGACGAGAAACTGCCGTTCTTCAAGCGCATCGGCAAGTGGTTCCGCGAGTTCCGCAGCGAGGTCAAGAAAGTTATATGGCCCACTCCCAAGCAGGTGGCCACCAACACCGGCGTCGCCCTGGTCATGATGGCCGTAGCCGCCGTGGCGCTCTGGCTCTTTGACACTCTGGCATCCCTCGGTGTCCAGACGCTCATTGACCTGGTGTAAGCGCAATGGCTGAAGAGGCGAAATGGTATGTGGTCCACACATACTCAGGATATGAAAACGCCGTTGCCGCCGCTGTGATGAAAGCGGCGGAGAACCGCAAAATGACCGACCTCATTCAGGAGGTCAACATCCCGATGGAGACGGTCACGGAGCACACCGACGCAGGTGAAAAGACCTATGAGCGCAAGGTGTTCCCCGGCTACGTCCTCGTCAAGATGATTATGACGGATGAGAGCTGGCATCTCGTCCGCAACGTGCGCGGCGCGACCGGCTTTGTCGGCGCTGCCAACAAGGCCATCCCCCTCACGGAGCAGGAAATTTACGATCTCGGCGTCGAGAGGCACGAGATTGTGGTCGGCTTTGAAGAGGGCGACGGCCCGCTCGAGGGCTTCCTCGGCACGGTCGAAGAGCTCGAACCGGAAAAGGACCGCGTGCGTGTTGTCGTCTCCATGTTCGGCCGCGAGACGCCGGTCGATCTGGAGCTCGATCAGGTGGAGCCGGTCAAGGACTGACCGCTGCCGCCTGCCCTACGCTACTTTGATATTGATATTATGAAAGAGGTGCTTTGACTTGGCACAGAAAGTTGTTGGCTATATCCGTTTCCAGGTCCCGGCCGGCAAGGCCACTCCGGCGCCCCCCGTCGGCCCGGCCCTCGGCCAGTACGGCGTGAACATCGGCCAGTTCACCAAGGACTTTAACGAGCGCACCAAGGGCGACATGGGCATGATGATCCCGGTCGTCATCACCGTGTACTCTGACCGCAGCTTCACCTTTATCACTAAGACCCCGCCTGCGGCCCTTCTTATCAAGAAGGCCTGCGGCATTGACAAGGCCTCCGGCGTGCCCCAGCGCGACAAGGTCGCCACGATAAGCAAAGAGGATCTGCGCAAGATTGCCGAGCAGAAGATGCCCGACCTCAACTGCACCAGCATTGAGGCCGCTATGAGCATGATCGCCGGCACCTGCCGCAGCATGGGCGTCCTGGTGGGCGACTAAGGCGGCAAACCCCTATACGTGGGAGGACAGCGGCGCCTTTCGTGAGGGCGCACAACTCCGACGAACCACATTTTTAGGAGGAAATCAAATTGTTCAGAGGTAAGAATTATAAAGAGAGCTCCAAGCTCATAGATAAGCAGGCGCTGTACGATCCTCAGGAGGCCTTTGACCTCGTCTGCAAGGCCAGCCGCGCCAAGTTTGACGAGACCGTCGAGCTGCACGTCAAGCTCGGCGTCGACTCCCGCCACGCCGACCAGCAGGTCCGCGGCGCCATCGTGCTGCCCAACGGCACCGGCAAAAGCGTCCGCGTCCTTGTTTTCTGCAAACCCGAGCGCGAGGAAGAGGCCAAAGCGGCAGGCGCCGACTACGCCGGCGGCCAGGAGCTCGTCCAGAAGATCCAGCAGGAGAATTGGTTCGAGTTCGACACCGTCATCGCCAGCCCCGACATGATGGGCGTCGTGGGCCGTCTCGGCAAGCTGCTCGGCCCCAAGGGCCTCATGCCCAGCCCGAAGGCCGGCACCGTCACGCCGAACATCGCCCAGGCCGTCACCGAGGCCAAGGCCGGTAAGATTGAGTACCGCCTCGACAAGACCAACATCATCCACTGCCCGATAGGCAAGGTCAGCTTCGGCCCCGAGAAGCTCGTTGAGAACTACAACACCCTGATTGGCGCGATTGTGCGCGCCAAGCCCGCCGCGGCGAAGGGCCAGTACATCAGGAGCTGCGTCACCGCCTCCACCATGGGCCCCGGCGTGAAGATAAACGCCAACAAGTCCCTGTAAACTTACGGCCCACGCGGCCAAAGCCCCGGTCTCATTGAAGCGACCCCGCAAAGCTAGACCGAGGAAATTGTGCAGGCAACCGAAAGGGCTTGCCGCCTGTGAACTTCAGGCGGCAAGCCCTTTAACTTTGCCCTGATACTGCGGTGATATTCCTACAAACGCCCATTGGCTAACAAAATGGGCGCGATTCACACGAGGCCGACATGAATTAATATTTTGAGAACATTTCGCAAGCATTTTGGCAACACAGGGCGATTAATATTATAAAAATATACGCGTATAAACGGGGATGCGGTCTGTGATTAAAGTGCTTGTGATAAAAAACGAACCCGGCTCTGCTCTGGATGTGAGCTGCAAACTTGAAGAAAACGGTTTTGAGGTCGAAGCCGTGCCTGCCGGGACTGCCGCGGCCGAGCTGCGCAGCCTGTCTTTTGCGCTGATCGTCTGCGAGCTTGCAGCCGCCGGCAGCCGCGGTACCGCAGACTTTTTAAAAGAGCGGAGCGCGCCGGTGCTCTGGCTCGCCCGAACGAATGAGCTCCCCAAAATGATGGACAGCTTTTACA
This sequence comes from uncultured Oscillospiraceae bacterium, assembly GCA_964467975.1. Taxonomy (GTDB): domain Bacteria; phylum Bacillota; class Clostridia; order Oscillospirales; family Oscillospiraceae; genus Scatomorpha. Next base: position 6,785 of record CAYXVA010000025.1, read on the forward strand.
TGGGCTTTGAGGATTATGTCGTGTGTCCCGTGAGTACGACTGAGCTGCTCACCCGGGTGGGCGCGCTCATGCACTGCGCGGGCATCAATCTCGGCCGCCGTCTTTGCATCGGCTCCCTGATTCTTGACGCCGACGCACACCTCGCCGTCGCCGGCGGAGCAGAGGTGCCGCTCACTGTGCGCGAGTTCAACATACTATTCGGTCTGCTCCCCGAGCCTGAGCGCGTCTTTACGCGCAAAGAGCTGATGCGCCGCTGCTGGGGCGAGGACAGCGGCACCAGTCCGCGTGCGGTCGACGTGTACATGACCAAGCTGCGCGACAAGTTCGCGTCCTGCCGCGATTTCCGCATAGTGACCGTATACGGCAAGGGCTATAAGGCGATGCTGAGCTGACTGCCCGCCGTACAGACGGTTTTTCGACCTTTTTGCTTTGTTCGGCCGCTTTAACACCACGAAAACATTTGCTTATTAAAAGCCAAACATTTGTAAGGCAATATATTGATAATACAGATACACCGGAGGGTTGGAAATATGGACAGCCACAACATAATTATCACCGCCGAGACAGGCTGCGATATGACGGCGGAGGAGGCCAAAGCGCTGGGCGTGTACCTCGTGCCGATGCACGTCGCCATGGGCAGCGAGACGAGGCCGGACGGCTCGTTTCCCGCGCAGGAGGTCTGCGCGTATTACGACAAAACGGGCAAGGTCCCGCAGACGAGCGCGGCTTCACAGTATGACTTTGAGCGCGTGTTTGACGAGATAGAGCGCAAACACCCCGGCGCGAGCATCGTGCACCTGGCCTACTCGGCCGCAACCACAGCGTCGTACCACAACGCGCTCATGGCCGCGGCGGGCAGCGGCTACGACGTGCACTGCGTTGACACAAAGCACGTCTCCGTCGGCCAGCGCACAATCGTGCTTGCCGCCGTAAAGCTACTGCGCGAGCACCCGGATATGACGCCGGAGCTGCTGTGCCACGCTGTGGATGAGCTCTCCGGTCGCACGCACATGAGCTTCGTACCGCAGAACCTCGACTACCTCCGTGCGGGCGGGCGCGTGAACAACGCCGCCGCACTCATAAGCGGCGTCTTACATCTGCACCCAGCCATTCACGTCGCAGACGGTCACCTCGTCGCCGGGCGCAAGTACCGCGGCAGCATGGTCAAGGTCGCGCAAAAGCTCCTGCGCGACGAGGCCGAGGCACACGCATTCCGCCGCGACTGCCTCTGGTTTATAGAGTCGCCCGGACTCCCGGACGAGGTCAAGCGCGCCGCGGAAAACGAAGCCCGCGCGCTCGGCTTTGAGAACGCCGAGTGGGTCAAGACCGGCTGCGTCATAACCTGCCACGGCGGGCCCGGCGCCTTCGGCGTCGTGGGCATCAAAAAATAGCGTCTACTCCCCAGCGCCGCCCGCCCAGATATCTATCCTCTCACTGGACGCGGCGGCGAGCGCCGGGTTCCGGGGCAGCATCGCCGGGCCCGGCGCTTTTTGAATTCAGAACATGCGGCCCAACGGCGGAGCGACGCAAAAACGCCGCAGCCCGGGCAGAGCTTATGCAGCCCTGCGGCAGAAAGGGAATTAGCATACAGGCAAGGAAGCAAAAAGAACTACGGATTTTTAAGAGAGCTCGTCAAGCTCGTAACTCTGATAAGCATAGCCGCCGCCGTGCTGCTGGCCGCGGTTTTGATATTTATTTTCTGACTTCGCTTCACGAACCTGAGGCTGAAAATGTGATACGGAGGGCCGGAACTTGCGGCCCTCCGTATCGCATTTTGCGGGTTTGGTCAGTATTTTATCAGCACGTTGAGCGCTTTTGAGGTGTCGGCGGCGGTTTCTATGGCCTTGGCGAGCTCGCTCTGCGCAAACTCGTGTGTTATTATGGACGCAATGTCATATTTGCCGCCAGCCATGGTCCGCAGCACGTCGCGGACGTCCTCGGGGAAGTACCCGCCTGAGCCTATCAGGGACTGCTGGGCGTAGGTCATGCGCAGCACATCCACCGGCTGCTCGCCCGCGCGCACGGCCACGACGACCATGCGGCTGCCTATTTTCCCGTGCTTGAGGAAGCCGCCGAGTATGCCGTCGGCGCCCGCGGCGTCCAGGTAGATGTCCGCGCCGTTCGTCATGCCGTCGAGCCCGTGCGCCCGGCCGAAGAGGCCGCAGGCCGCCTCGTTAAAGTCCTCCTTCGCGGTGTTGCACACGGGGAAACCCAGCCTGCGGACGATGTCCAGCCGGAAGTCGGAGATGTCGCAGACCAGCACCTCCCGGCAGCCGAAGGTCTCCTTGAGCGCGATGGCGGCGGCGATGCCGATAGTGCCTGCGCCCCAGACGATGGCCGTCTCGCCGCGCCGGGGTTGAGCCCGCCTCGCTGCGCGGGTGCCCACGGTAAAGGGCTCGATAAGCGCCGCCGTCCTGTCGTCCACGCTGTCCGGCACGGCATAAACGCCGCGGTCCCACTCGGCGTTTGGGGCCAGGATGTATTCAGAGAACGCCCCCATCGTCCCCGCTCGGCTCGGGTCGCCGGTGACGAGCAGCGGATACGGATAGACTCGCTGTCCGACGTGGAAATTCGTGACTTTTGCACCGACCGCCGCGATTTTGCACACAGCCTCGTGGCCGAACTCGCTGCCCACAGTTATCTTGTGCCCGGTCCCGGGGCCGTGGGTATAGACCGCCACGTCCGTGCCGCAGATGCTGGCGTAGACCGTCTTGAGCAATATGTCGTGCTCACCGCATACCGGAGTGGGCTTTTCTACTATCGATATGTCTCTCTTTCCGTTGTAAATTGCCGCCTTCATAAGAGTGCCGCGTTTCGGAATCAATTAGTTTAAGCGAAACATGTTAAATGATCTCCGCGCTCCGCCGTACATGTTCACGCTTATCACGAGGCCGCTGCCGCTTGTTTGAAATTGTATAAATATTACAAAAATTCTGTGAGGAACAGAGAATTATCAAATATGCCGTCAGACATAGGCTGTTGAAAATGGGGAAAAAATT
>CAYXVA010000026.1:0-268 GCA_964467975.1 uncultured Oscillospiraceae bacterium
CGCCGAGGCCGCCCAGGACGCCGGGGGTATTCGTGCGCTGTACGTGCTTTTTCATGAGCTCCACGGCCTTGTACCCGGCGGTGATGTCCACGCCGGCGGCGCGGTAGCTCGCGCTCTCGCTTATCACTTAGGCATCCTCCTTTTCACGCTCGCTGAGCTTCTGCTCGAAGCGGCTCTTGGCCGCGCTCTTCGGTATCTCGCAGGGGTATTCGCCGGTGAAGCAGGCCGCGCAGAAGCCCAGATGCGCGTTGTCGGCCAGCTTGTGGAC
>CAYXVA010000026.1:278-1691 GCA_964467975.1 uncultured Oscillospiraceae bacterium
CCTATCGAGTCCACGCCGATTATCTCGCGTATCTCATCTATCGAGTGCTGCGCGGCGATAAGGTTGTCTCGCGAGTCTATGTCCGTGCCGAAATAACATGGGTAGAGGAAGGGAGGCGCGGAGAGGCGCACGTGTACTTCCTTCGCCCCGGCCTCGCGCAGCAGCTCGACTATGCGCGCTATCGTGGTGCCGCGCACGATGCTGTCGTCGACGAGAATGACGCGCTTGTCGCGCACCGTCGAGGCTATGACGTTGAGCTTTATGCGCACGGCGTTCTCGCGGTGGGCCTGTCCGGGCTGGATAAACGTCCGGCCTATATACTTGTTCTTCACAAAGCCGACGCCGTAGGGGATGCCGCTCTGCCTGGCGTAGCCGAGCGCGGCGTCGAGCCCGGAGTCCGGCACGCCTATGACGACGTCCGCCTGCACGGGGTGCTCGAGCGCGAGGAACGCGCCCGCCCGCTGCCGCGCGGTGTGGACGCAGCTGCCGTCTATGACGGAGTCGGGGCGCGCAAAGTAGATGAACTCAAAGACGCACTCGGCGGTTTTCCCGCCGCAGTGGCTGCGGTCGGACTCTATGCCGTCGCGAGAGATGGTGACTATCTCGCCGGGCTCGACGTCGCGCAGGAACTTCGCGCCTATGGCGTCGAGGGCGCAGCTCTCGCTGGCTATGGCCCAGCCGTCGTCGAGCGCGCCGATGCACAGCGGGCGGAAGCCGATGGGGTCGCGCGCGGCGATGAGCTTGCGCGGGGACATGACCGCGAGGGAGTATGCGCCCTTGAGGCTGTCCATCGCGGCGCAGACGGCCTCCTCGATGCTGCCCGTGCGCAGCCGCTCGCGGGTTATAACGTAGCTTATGACCTCGCTGTCCGAGGTGCTGGAGAATATCGCGCCGCCCAACTCGAGCTCTTCGCGCAGCTCGCTCGCGTTCGTGAGGTTGCCGTTGTGCGCAAGGGCCATGCCGCCCTTGATGTGGCGTATGACTATCGGCTGCGCGTTCTCGCGGGTGCGCCCGCCCGTGGTGCCGTAGCGGCAGTGGCCGACGGCCATCTGCCCTGTCGGCAGCGTGCGCATGACCTCGCTCGTGAACACCTCGTTCACCAGCCCGACGTCCTTATAGCCGGTTATGACGCCGTCGTCGTTTATCGCCATGCCGCAGCTCTCCTGGCCGCGGTGCTGCAGCGCGTAGAGCGCGCGGTAGGTCATGGGCACAACGTCCTCGCCGGAACGGGTTATTATACCGAATACGCCGCACTCCTCGTGCAGCTTGTCAAAGATAAGGTCTCTCTCCATGCTCTTTTCACTCGCCGATTATCCGGCGCATAACCTCCTGATAGGCGTCCTCGACGCCGCCCATGTCGCGGCGGAAGCGGTCCTTGTCGAGCTTTTCGTGGGTCTTGACGTCCCAGAAGCG
>CAYXVA010000026.1:1701-9778 GCA_964467975.1 uncultured Oscillospiraceae bacterium
GTCGGGGCTTATCTCGTCGGCAAGCACGATAGTGCCGTCAGCGAGGCGGCCGAACTCGAGCTTGAAGTCCACGAGCTCTATGCCGTGCTCGAGCAGGAAGGCCTTCAAAATCTCGTTTATCTTGAAGGAGTAGGCCTTTATCGTGTCAATCTCCTCCCGGGTGGCGAGCTTGAGGGCGAGGGCGTGGTAGCTGTTCATGAGCGGGTCGCCGAGAGCGTCGTTCTTATAGGAGAACTCAATCGTGGGGCTCTCGAACACTATGCCCTCCTCGACGCCATAGCGCTTGGCGAAGCTGCCGGCGGAGATATTGCGGATTATGACCTCGAGCGGGACTATGGCGACGCGCTTGACAAGCGTGTCGCGGTCTGAAAGCTCCTCGACGAAGTGGGTGGGGATGCCGCCGACCATGAGCAGGCGCATCAGGCGGTTGGTGAGGCGGTTATTTATGACGCCCTTGCCCATGATGGTGCCGCGCTTTTCGCCGTTGAAGGCGGTGGCGTCGTCCTTGTAGGAGACTATGCAGAGCGTGGGGTCGTCGGTGGCGTAGACCTTCTTGGCCTTGCCCTCGTACATCTGTTCGCGCTTTTCCATTTCTATACCCTCCAACAAATTAAGAATTCAGCTTGGCCTGGCGCGCCGCGTCCTTTTCAAGCGTGGCGGCGGTCATCTCTTCCCTCATTTTGTCCAGCTTTGCGGCGAGCCCTGCGTCGCCCACGGCGAGGATCTCGGCCGCGAGCAGCGCGGCGTTGGCTGCGCCGTCTATCGCGACGGTGGCGACGGGTATGCCCGAGGGCATCTGCACCGTGCTCAAGAGCGCGTCGAGCCCATCGAGCGTGCTGCTCTTTATGGGGATGCCTATGACCGGCATAGTGGTGTTCGCAGCGAGGGCCCCGGCAAGGTGCGCTGCCTTGCCTGCGGCGGCGATAATGACGCCGAAGCCGTTTTTGCGCGCGTTGAGCGCAAACTCGCGGGCCTGCTCCGGCGTGCGGTGCGCGCTCATGACGCGGGCCTCTACATCTATGCCGAGCTCGCGCAGCTGCTTTACGGCCTTCTCAACGACGGGCCAATCGCTGTCGCTGCCCATTATAACGGCTGCCTTTTTCTCTGACATACTCTCTCCTCCAAAAAAGATGTCAAGGCCACGGCATACAGCCGTGACCTTGCAGTTAACTCGTTATTTTACATACTCTCCGCCCATGAAAAGGCCGGAATAAGGGAAGAAAAGGGTGCACTTAACCCCCTGGCCAAAGACTCGCAGCCGGGTCATGCGCACCGCCCTCCTTTGTAGAGTATACATAGATTTTACTGGTTTCGGCCCGAAAACACAACATGTTTTGCTCTTCCGGCGAATTTTCGGATACTTTCACAAGTTTAGCGCCGCGCAAAGCGCGGTTTATGCCGAATTTCACGTCGAAATTGCGCCGTTTGCAAACGCGGCGGCGCTCGCCCATCCGTCTCCCCTCTCCACGGGCGAAAGCGCGCAAAAGGCGCATGGGTTTTTGCCCATACGCCTCGTTTTTGCACGCTTTCCGGCTGCGTATATCAGCCCAGCAGAGCGCTCTCTAAGTCCTGGAGCATGATGTCCAGCGCGGTAATACCACCCTCGGCGGTGTACCAGACTGCGGGATGGGCAAGATAAACTATGTGGCCGTCCTGATAGGCGCGGGTACCCATGACGAGCTCATTCTCCATTATCTCCTGGGCGAGCTGCGCGCCCTCAGTGCCGATGGCGGCGTCGCGATCCATTACAAATATGTAGTCCGGATCAACATCCACTATGAACTCGAAGCTGACCTCGTTGCCGTGAGTCGAGGTGTCGAGATCTGCATCCACGCCGACATTGGTGAAGCCGATTTCGCGGCCTATGATGGAGCAGCGGCCGTCGTTGCCGAGCACATTAAAGCTGCCGGAGGTGCACATGCCGACCACGGCGGTAAGGCCCTCGCTGAATTCGTTAAGCGTCGCGATGCGCTCGTCAAAATCGCTCATGAGCTCGTCGACCAAGTCCTCAAGCCCGAAAATACTTGCAATAGTGGTCGCATTCTTGCGCACGCTCTCGACCACGCCGAGCTCGGTGTCGGTGGAGAGATACACGACGGGGGCAATCTCGCTGAGCGCGTCGTAGCTTGAGCTCAGGCGGCCGCCGATGAAGATGACGTCGGGCTCGCAGGCCATGACGGCCTCGAGGTCGGCCTCCTTAATGGTACCGAGGTTGGCGACGTTCTCGTCGGTGACATAGCTTTGCAGGTAGTCAATCGATGTCGATGCGCTGCCGACTATGCGGTCGCCGATGCCCAGCGCGTCGAGGATATCCATGCTGGCCATGTCAAGTATGGCGATGCGCTCAGGGTTATAGGGCACCTCAAGCTCGGTCTCCTCGCCGCTGCCGTCACGGCTGGTTATTGTAATGGTTTCGGGGTCGCTGGTGAGCGGGGTCTCGGTGTTCTCGACGGGGTCGGTCGCGGCGGCGGTCGGGTCGGCGGCCTCGGTGCCGCAGGCGGCGAGGGCGAGAACCATCACAAGTGCAAGGCTCAGGGCTATTAGCTTCTTCATTTAATCTCTCCTTATCTAATTAGTAGTAAAGCGACAGAGGCTTGCCCTGGACAGTGAGTATCTCAAAGTCCACGTTGTATATGTCGTGCAGTGTCTCTTTCGTCATCACCTCCTCTACAGTGCCGAAAGCGGCTATTTTACCGTTTACAAACGCACATATGTAATCTGAATAAAAAGCCGCATAGTTTATTTCGTGCAGCACGAGCACTACGGTCTTGCCCAACTCGTCACATAGACGGCGGACTATCTTCATCAATCGCGTGGCGTGGTAGATGTCAAGGCTGTTGGTCGGCTCGTCGAACAGGACGTACTCGGTATCCTGGGCTATGACCATCGCTATATACGCTCTCTGGCGCTGGCCTCCGGAGAGCTCATCTATAAACTGCGTGCGCATGTCTTCGAGTTCCATGTAGCCAATGGCGCGGTTAATTATCTCTTTATCTTCGTCTGTCAGTCTGCCGCCCGAGTATGGAAAACGCCCAAAGGCAACGAGTTCCTCAACGGTAAGCTTCATCTGAACGTTGTTCGTCTGCGTGAGGATGGCGAGGCGCTTTGAGAGTTCCTTACTCTTCCACTGCTTCAAATCCTGCCCGGCAAATTCTACCTCACCTTCGTCACGGGCTATGAGACGAGATATCATGCCCATTACGGTGCTCTTTCCTGCGCCATTGGGGCCTATGAAACTCGTTACTTTACCCTTAGGTATATCAAAGCTAACACCGTCGACAACTGCCCTGCCATCGTAGCGTTTTGTCAGCTCGTGTATATTCAATACATTAAACCCTCTTTCTTGTAAGCAGCAGATACAGGAAGTATACGCCGCCGCCCACGGTTATAAATACGCTGACCGGAATCGTGTAAGAAAACACATGTTCCACCAGCATTTGTCCGAAGACAAGTACTATCATACCGAAAAACGCGCTGCCCAGCACAAGCTGCCAGTGCCGATAAGTCTTCAGGAACTGCCGCGAGAGGTTGGCTATGATCAGGCCTAGGAAGGAAATAGGTCCGACCATTGCCGTGGCAACCGCTATGCACAGCGTGACACCCAGCAACAACTTGCGAATGCACTTGTCATAGTCAACTCCGAGGTTCGTGGCCTGATCCTTGCCGAGCGTAAGCACGTCAAGCAGCGCTAGCTCCCGGCGCAACACGAAAATGAGGAGCGCAATCAGCACAAGGCAGAACACAATAATCTCGCTGTTTATGTTTGAAAAACTTGCAACCAGGTTGTTCAGCAGCGTGTCATATTCGTTAGGATCCATGATGCGCGTGAGCGTACTCTGAATGCTCGAGAAGAAGCTTGTAAGCACAGTGCCTATCAACAGGACGTAGAGCACATTGTGGTGCGTCTTTTTAAAGAGCCAACTGTATATGACTGTGGCTGTGATGCCCATTATGATAACGTCGATGCTGAAGGCCAGGTTGGAGTTAGATGCAATAATGCTTCCTGTCCCGGCAACGAACACGACCGCCGTGTGTATAAGCGTATAGAGACTGTTCATACCCAGTAAGCACGGCGTAACAATTGTGTTGTTTATGACGCTTTGGAACACGATTGACGCGCCGCCTATGGCAAATGCCGTGATGAGCATTACAATCAGTTTCGGCGTGCGTATACGCATGGAGTAGTTGAACAGCTTCGAGTTCCCGAAGTTCACCTCCACGAACATATAAAGCGCTGCGCAGACGAGCACAAGGATGCTGAGTATAACGAGCTTGCGCACGTTGGCGCGGTAGGCTACGGAGTTTATCACGCGGCATCGCTCCCTTTCACAGCGCCCACCGAAGCCGCGCAGCCGCTGTCACCCGGAGCCCCAAGGCGTATGACACGGCGGCCGTGATTCAAGCGGTAGATAAGTAAGCCGATGAATACTACGCTGCCTATTATGCCGACTATAAGCTCTATCGGTAATTCGTACGGCGCTATGACGATTCGTGCGAGCATGTCGCAGACAAGAACAAATATTGCGCCGAAAAGAGCCGTATCCACCAGAGTGCCGCGTATCTTGTCGCCCTTGAACATTGCGACAATGTTCGGCACGATGAGGCCAATATAGCTTATCTGTCCGACAACGACCACCACCGAGGCAGTTATCATCGCTGCTATGGACAGCCCCATGAACAGTACAAGGTTATAGTGCACGCCGAGATTCTTTGAAAAATCCTTACCCATGCCGACAATGTTGAAATGGTTTGCAAATATGAACGCGATTATTACCAGCGGTACAGCAAGATAGACAAGCTCGTACCTCCCCCTGAGGACCATTGAGAAGTGCCCCACCAGCCATGTGGAGAGTGCCTGTGTCATCTCGTACTTGTACGCCAAGAAGTTGGTAACACCGGAGACAACATTGCCGAACATGATGCCCACCAGTGGAACCATGACTACATCCTTGAACTGAATGCGTTGGATAAACCAGACGAAAATCCAAGTTCCGAGTATTGCGGCTATAAAAGCAAAAATTGCCCTCGACCAGATTGTGGAGTTAGGCATAAACAACAGGGCAAGCAATATGCCGAACTGTGCCGAGGAAATCGTCGCGCCCGTACTGGGAGAGACGAATTTGTTCATGCATAGCTGCTGCATGATAAGCCCCGCCACACTCATGCCGATGCCGGTGCACAGTATTGCAAGCAGGCGCGGCAGCCGGGAAATCAGAAAAACCTCCAGCTGCTCTATATCCCCGCCCAGAATGCTCGACGGCGAAATGTCCAGCACACCTATAAACAACGACCACACCGACAAGACGAGCAGCAGCGCGGCGAGAACAATCGTCGAGGCGTATTTTCTCACGCTAAGCTCCACCTGTCCTTTCGAGTTAGATATAACTAATCAAAATGTAAAATAATACAACGCGCAGTGAGGCAATAACTGGACTTACATGCTCACCGCACTGCGTGTTATATAATTATAATACCACAAGGAGTTAGTCTTGTGCAACTGTGGCAAAAGACAATGATTCTTCGTTTTTTCGTTTTAAAGTTGTGCATTTCGCTCGGGCGCTGGCGTTGCAAAAGCGGCGAGGCTTTTCGCTTTGCCGCTTGAAATATTCGATTCCGGCAAGTTTGACATTGCGAAAAGCGCAGCTTATGATAAAATAGGTGACGGAAATGAATTAACTTACCGAAGTGAAGGGCTATAAGTTTTATGGAGAGCTCGCTCACAGCCCGCCGCCGCGGCCTCGTCCACGCCTCATATAGGCGGTGCAGGCCCTGACAGCGCTTTCCGGGGCGCTAGGCGAGCGGGTTCCCGGCTGATTCTCAGGCAAAACTGCCTTTAGGAGTGACTGTGTTATGACGGTAAACACCAGGAGCTTTGGCGCCACCTCGCGCGGCGAGGCGGTCACGGCTTATGAACTCGAGGGCGACGGCGGCGCGCGCGCCGTTATACTCGACTACGGCGCGACGGTTCAGTCTCTTGTCGTACCCGATATAAACGGCGAGCCGGTCGACGTCATCCTCGGCTACGACACCATCGCCGAGTACGAAAAGCACGACGGCTACCTCGGCGCTACCATCGGGCGCGTCGGCAACCGCATCGCCGGGGCGCGCTTGAGCCTCGGCGGGCGCGAGTACGTGCTTGCGAAAAACGACGGCGAAAACCACCTCCACGGCGGCTGGTGCGGCTTCGACAAATATGTCTGGGATGCGGCGGTTTCCGGCGGCAAACTCGTGTTTTCGCGCGTCTCGCCCGACGGTGAGGAGGGCTATCCCGGAAATTTGCGCGTCTGTGTGGGCTTTGAGCTCACCGGCGACAACGGCCTCGTCATCACCTACGACGCCGATACTGACGCCGCCACGCCGGTCAACCTCACAAACCACAGCTATTTCAACTTAAACGGCTCCGGGAACGTGCTGGGCCACCGGCTCCGGCTTAACGCCTCTCGTTTCTGCGAGGGCGCGCCCGACTGCCTGCCCACGGGCCGCCTCCTGGACGTCGAGGGCACCGCGTTTGACTTCCGCGCGGGCCGCATCCTGGGTGAAGCGCTCGCCCAAGCCGACGCGCAGACCGCTCTCTTCGGCGGCTTTGACCACAATTTCGTCCTCTCAGGGGGCGAGGCGGCCGAGGTGTACAGCGCCGAGAGCGGCATTGCCATGAACGTGCGCACCACCATGCCCGGCATGCAGCTCTACACCGCCAATTCTCTCGACGCGCGCGCCGGCAAGCACGGCCTTGTTATGGAGCCGCACGGCGCGGTCTGCCTTGAGACCCAAATCTTCCCCGACGGGATGAACCACTACGGATTTCCCTCCCCGCTGCTCCACCCCGGCGAGCATCTGCACACCGAGACGGCCTACACGTTCTCGGTAAAATAAAAAGAGCGGCCCGAGCCGCTCAACAGCACCCCAAAAGCTAGGCAGTACGGTATGCTGAATAGCTTTTGGGGTGCATTGTTTCTTTCTGGGGCGCTTTCTTTGTTCCTCGCACAAAGAAAGCGCCCCCGGAAGAAATTGTAAAAGTTTTAAAATGAATGTATCGTCTGATGCAGGTCAATTTATTGACGCGAGCCGCTCTTCGCTTTTATGCTCCGCAGCCGCGGAGGGGTAGAGCTTACCAAACAGCCAGTGCGTAAACGGCGCGGCGGCAAAGAAGTTCCAGAAGAAGGCCATCGGGAAGTTCTTGAAAACCGTGCCCAGCCAGATTGCCGGCAGTTGAGTCCAGGGCCTTCCGCCGAGGACTATGCTGAACAGTATCGCGGCCGCAAAGCTCATGCTCGGGCACATGACCGCAACGGTCCCTCCCTGGCGCAGCAGACGGCATATGTAGGGGTTGTCGCGGCTCTCGTCGCGGTGTTTCGCTGCGAATTTGCCTCCGAACCTGTTGCCCCACAGGTTGGAAAACAGCAGCACGATGAGTCCCATATACGCCGCCTCAATCAGCGCCGGGACGAACAGCTCGTTCGTCATGCTGCCGAACCCGCCCTCGCCTATGTGGAAGCCGAGGTTGTAAGCTGTGTTGTAGAGCTCCATGCCTATCGCCATCGCGTACGACATTATAAGGCCAAAGACGAAGCCCTGCGTTTTTGGCCGTATCATATTCTACCTCCGAGCCGGCGCGCCGGCCAAACTTCCGCGCAAAAAATAAGCGCACAGCGCAAAATGCGCCATACGCTTTGCTATTTCGCTACACGGCTCTTATTTTTTATCACAAATCCGGCCAAAATGTCAAGCTCGCACAGCCGCAATAATATTGACAATCCCGCCGTTATGCTGTATGATACGTTTGGTATGTCAGGTACGTTCTCACCACACTAAATGGAGGTTTTGAACATATGAAGCGTAATACCAGAGTCGGCATTGTGACTTCCGGCGGCGATTGCCAGGGCCTCAATGCGGCAATACGCGGCGTTGGCAAGGCGCTTTTCCAGTATGTCGACAATGTCGAGATTTTCGGCATGTACGACGGCTATAAGGGTCTCATCGAAGGCGACTACAAGTACATGGAGAAGAAGGACTTCTCCGGCATCCTCACCGAGGGCGGCACCATATTGGGCACCTCGCGTCATAAATACATTCCCGG
>CAYXVA010000027.1:0-9719 GCA_964467975.1 uncultured Oscillospiraceae bacterium
GAATACCTCTTACTGAACGTATCGGCCTCACGCTCCCCGGGAGGGGAGCGACCACACTATGACGTTCCAGCGCCCGAACGTGTAGTTATTTCTATCCACGCTCCCCGGGAGGGGAGCGACGACTGTTTTGGTTGACCTATGGTAAAATGTTAAAAAGATTTCTATCCACGCTCCCCGGGAGGGGAGCGACGGCAAATATCGACAGATTGTTGCCGTATATTTGCAAACAAACAAGGCAATATGCATCACACCGCTTGCAAATGAGTCCAACAATTGGCTAATAATAGCGCTCGTTTATTGTTAAGAGCGGTGCGAAGGTATGCGGTGAACGCTGACCGCTTGCGCTTCGCACTAGAGCAGCAGGATGTCATCTTGCGCCCACTGCGGGCTTATGCCTATGTGCTCAACCTTATTCTTGTAATTATTGCCTAGTTGGTAGAACCTGAGGCTGTCATGCGCCGGGTCTATCAGGGAGGCCAGCCTGTTCTTGAAAACTGCGTATTGTGCGGCGTCGAGCATGCACTCAAACACCGAATTTTGCACTCGCTGGCCGTGGTTCACACAGGCTTTAGCTACTTTTCTCAACCTGCGCCGGCCCTCGGCAGTCTCTGTATTTACATCGTAGGTGACTAATACAAGCATTCAGACCTCACTTCCAGAAAAACGGCGGATAACGCTCCAAATCCCCGCGCAGCGTTCTTGCCAGCAGCAGCGCCTGCACATATGGCACAAGCCCCCACTGGACCTTCTCACCGAGGAATGGGTGCGTTATAAACTCCTGACGCCGCTTTTGCCATGCGCTCAAAAATGCCCGGCGGCCCTCGTCCGTAAGCAGCACGGCTCCGTTTTCCTGCCTGCGGCAATGGGAGCCGGTTAGTATCTTCCGGTTTATGCATGACAGGACGAACCTGTCCGCATATACGCATCTCAACTCTTCCATGAGGTCGAGCGCAAGGCCCGTCCTTCCGGGCCGCGGCCTGTGCAGAAAACCGACATACGGGTCAAGCCCGACGCCCTCGAGCGCGGAGGCACAATCGCGGGCAAGAAGGGAATAGGCAAAGCTGAGCATGGCGTTTATGGGGTCGAGAGGTGGGCGGCGGCTCCGCCCTGTGAAAGAAAAATCTTCACGCTGCTGCAGAATCAGGCTGTCGAAGCCGGAAAAGTATCTCTGCGCCGACTCGCCTTCTATTCCCAACAGCTCGTCCGGGGTCTCGCACTCCTCAACGCGCACGAGCGCCGCCGCCAGCTGCCTTGACAGTTCCTTCAGGTGTTCAACCGGCACGCGCATGGCGTGATCCCTCGTGGCGCGTTCGAGCACCCAGCGGGCGTTATATATCTTCCCGAGGATGAAGCCCTTGCCCAGCCTCAGGCTCTCATATGGCGAGTCCGATGCCCGGTATTGCGTCTGCCTGAGCAGGACGTTGCCTCGCTCTTCCCCGACCGTGCGCGCGAGGAACCTTCCCCGCGGCGTGAAGAAGGCGAGGTCGACGCCCCGCTTCGCACACGCGCCCATGAGCGCCGGTGAGGCCCCGGGGTAGGCAAAGGTGAGTATGCCCTCCAGCGTGTGCAGCGGGAAGCGGGCGACTTCACTGCGCTCCCGGCCGACAACTACGTTTTCGCCGTCCAGGCTCAGATAGCTGTCCTCAGTGAGGACGAAGAGCGTATTCAACAGCTTCCTCATGCTTCGCCTCCCATGGCTTCCTCGATGTGCTCGCGCACGTATTTGCCGCTGCCGGCGCGCCTGTACAACGACGGCAGGCAGAGTTCCTTGAGCGAGCATGCGTTGCAATGTTTACCGGGCTTCACTTTCGGTGTGTAGCCGCGGCGGAAGTATTCGTTCATCTCCTTGGCCATAGCCGATGCCTTCGCACGGAGCTCGGTGGAAATGTCCACGTACTCACGGTGCCGGGACGAGGCATAGAATATCGCGCCGCGCGGCACGTCGCAGGCGAGCATCTCTTCACGCGCCATGGCCTGGGGGCAGAGCTGCAGCCTGTCCGCGTCGTTTTCCTTGCTGGTTCCGTGCTTATACTCGACCGGCATCGGCAGCCACTTCCCCTCGCGGCCGTACAGCTCCACGCCGTTGGCATCGGCGCTAAATTCCACAACGTCGCATTCGCCGCTCAGCCGCAGCCGGTGCGAAACCACGCGCATGCCGCGGATTGTCAATAACCCGCCGCGCTTTTCGCTCAGTGTGTCGTCGTGGGCGCGCTCGTGCTCCAGCCGTCCCTCTGCAGTGCGGAGGTTTTCGCTCCATTGCTGCTCGAGGTACACGAGCGCCCACTGCCTCCGGCAAAAGCTGAAGTGCTGTATGCCGGAGAGCTGCAAATAGTCCTCACTCCCCGTCATAGACTTCCACCGCGAGGCCCGGCAGCTCGCCGCAGGTTATGGAGTAGTCGTCTGTGCTGCGGGGATCGTCGTTTTTGGCCTCAACCTTGAGCAGGCGGTGGACTTTGGCAGAGGAATACTGGCCGTTTTTGCAGTTGTGGCGCCACCAGTAGAGCCGCACGACCTCCATGCTGCCGTCCGGGCGGGCGGCGGAGACGTCGTTTTCAAAGAGTGAGAGCAGAGCCTTTCTGACAACTTCGGCGTCCTCGTCGGAGAAGCCGGTCTTTTCGGCCAGCTGGCAGTTGATGCTGCCGAAGGTCGTGTAGAGGCCGAAGTTCACGCGGTGCTTCATGCCCATGGTATCGCTGGACTTTTTCGCCGCAGGCTCGCTGTTGACGCTCTTGGTTATCTGCACGCTTTCGATTTCGATTGGGTCGACGCTGAAGGCGGGGTGGATGGACACCGGGCCGCGCACGCCGACTGATACGCCGTCGTCCTTGCCGCCCTTGAAGGCGAACACCTGCCCGAAGCTGCGTACGTCGAGCCAAGTCTCGCAGGCGATGCGCGCATACTCGTCCTTGTCCTTGGTCTTGAGTCCCTTGATGGCCTCGGCGCGTTTCTTGAGCGAGTGAAAACCGTCGGTTGCGCGGTCGTCGGACTGTACGAATACGCACTCGCCCATGTCCATCATGCGGTTGCGAATCTTGCGCTTGAGGCAGACGTCGGAAATCTCGCCGTGCCCGTCGTAGGTTTCGCGCGGGCGGTTGCCGCCCAGCGGGTCGCCGTTGGGGTTGGCGTGGCTGACGGCTATTACGAGGGCAAAGTCTATTTTGTTCTGAAGAGCTGACATTTTAATAATCCTCCTTGTATTCAATCCGTGTTGCCGTCATCCCCGGCGGCCTTGCCTTTCCTGGGCGTGAAGAACTCCTGTCTCTGGCTGGCGTAACCGAGCAGATAGAGCTCGTCGAGCGGCTTGTTGCTGAAGTCCTCCGGCGGTATGCTCGCGATAAGCTCGAGCATCTTGCTATACCCATAGGTGCCCTGCCCATTCTTTATCAGCCGGGCAATGTAGGGGGCAAGCTGCTTTTCCAGTACCATGCAGGACTTGGCCGGATGCTGAGTGAAAGCGACCTCCATGCGCTGTGCGTTTGTGGGCCGGCGGTCGGCAGATTTGACCGCTCCGTTGTTCTCGGCGCAGAACTCTATGTAGTCGGCGCAGGCGAGTATCCGCCCGAATACATAGCTGCGGCTAGGATAGCCCTCTTTCAAAGCCATAGTGTAATCCTCCTTCAAATTCCAGTTGTGATAGCCGCGCACGAGCGAGCAGGCGATGCTCCTGACCTTTCGGGCTTCGTAGTATTCGTAGGCCGCCGCGTTTGAGGCCCTGTGGACGGCGGAGCGCATTATATCGCGCGGCAGACTCTTGCCCTCCGTGATGCAGGACAGCAGGCGCTCGACCGTCTGGTTTATGAGCTTTTCATCTGCGTTTTCGCCGTACGCTGCCCGTGCTATGTCCGCGGGCGAGGGAGCTCCGTAGAACGGCACAGGTATGCTCTTACGTTTGCCGTCCTTCTCGGTCTGTACCCTGCGGTAGTTGTGCTGCCAGGCGAAAGTGTCGTGCCAGTCGAGCACGCTGCTTATGAGCCGTGAGCCGCTCAGCTCGCGGTAATACTTGACAGACATGCGCCCGGGCGTGGCGGCGTCGAGTATCATGACGCTTATCTTGGAGTGCGCGCCGAGTTCGGCCTTGTAGCCCGCTGCGGCCCTGTTGAAGCACCTGGCGAAGGCGGTTCTCGTCGTATCTACGGTGGCCTGCTCCTCGCCTGAGACCTCTTCGGTGAGGTCGTCCTCGCCCGCGAACTCCACGGAGTCGCCGGTAACGGGCGGCACGTCCTCGTTCTCGGTGCCCCAGACGAGTATCGTCTGGCTGCCGTTGGATATGCCCTGCTTCCCAACGAGCCAGCGCAGCGCGCTGTGCGCCTTATGCGTTGTCTCATAGCCTATGTGCAGCGCCTGCTTGGAATTGTCGAAGCGCTCGCCGCGGAAAGTGAAGTTCGTCGAGTCGTTGCTCGATATGAGCTTTGCCTTGTCGCCCGCGTTGCGTATCTTGCCAGGGCTGAGCTGGGAGAGCGGCATCTTCCGGCCGGTCACTAAGCAGGTGCCCACGTCACTGAATTTGGAGGTGTAGTAACCTATCCAGCTACGCTTCGTCTGTTCGTCCTCGTGCAGCGCCGTACTGCCGACGCGCCACCGGACGAAGCACTCGGTCTCGTCGGCGAGCAGCGGCGCAATTGCCGGCGCCTCGCCCTGGTAATTCTTCCAGCCGGACACGAGCTTGCCGTCCTCGCCGAGAACGAGCACTCTGTAACTCACCAAGTCCGAGACGAGCGTGCCGCGCCTTACGTACGTGAGCACGGCGCGCAGCTTGTCGGTTCCGTACTCGGAGGCGCACCAGTCCCCGAGCTGACGCACATAGTCGTCAAACCTGGGCGGCTTTGCGCCGCCGTACTGCTCATAGTCCCCGGCAGCGTACTGCAGCTTGTCTGCCAGAGGATGAGGGACATAGCCGGATGTGCGCGAGCCGGACTCCTCCGTGCATGGTATGACGGTCGTAGCCTCGTCCGGCCTGAGCACGCGCGCCGAGATAAACTCTCCTGCGTCCGACAGGGTGACTTCGACCTGCGCTTTCTGCGTCGTGTGCGCGACGGGTAGGAGGACGGGAGCTTCTCGCCCGCCCCGGTAGGACGGCTTGCCAACCTCACTGAGGTTTTTCTCATATGCCTCATAGCAGCGCTCAAGCCAGCCCATAGCTCCCGACCTCCTTTTCCAGCTCGTCCACCGGCGAGAAATTCTTTCCGGCAGCGAAAGTTTTACGGCTGCGGTGCGCAATCGGTTCCACTACGGGGCAGTCCTCGGGGCGGCAGAAGTCTATCGTGCCGCCGCGCATCACAGGCCGCCACAACCGCACTTTCAGCATGCCGTCCTCGCCCTCGTCGGGGTATGTAAAGCCGTGCAGCATGAGCCCGAGCGGCATATCCGGCGCGTTTTCATAAGCGCTTTCCCCCTCGTCAAAGGCGCAGGGTTCGACATAGCCCTGGCACTCGCGCGCTCCCAGATAGATGTCGCGCCTGCCTCCGCGCTTAATCATGCGCTTGGCGATGAAGAAGTGCTTGTTCTCGTCGCGGTCGCCGGACAAATCCGGCCTGTGTTCGTTCCACTCAAAGTGCGCCCGCAGCCTGTACTCCACGTTCACAAGGTAGGTGTAGTATGAGAGGTCGTTCTTCCCGTCGTTGTACCGGATGGGACGTATGCCCTTGCTCTCAGTCTCTATCGCGTTCATTATGCGGACGGAGTCCGGATACCAGATGAAAGTTGGCTTCCAGTAGCAGCTCTCGAGTATGCCCTTGAGCGCCTCGTAGGTGGGGACGGCATAGCTGCACTTTTCGCCTCCGATTCTGGTGATTGGCTCGCTGAAGAGGGCGTAGCGCCCCCAGATTCGCAGCTCGACAGAGTTTTTAAACCGCAATTTGCTTCCTCCTCTCTTATTGAAACATTGCATTCAGGGGCAGCGGGTCAAACACCACGCCCGGCCCTTTTGCGTCATAGTAATTGCCCAGGAGCACCTTCACAGCGCCGTCGAGCTCGACTGCTATGGCCCCGCCCAGCTTACGCAGCTCGCCGTCGCCAAGCTGCACGGTGTAGGTCTCCAGCTGCCGGAACAGCTCAGGAGTTCGCTCGCCGGAGAGCAGCCGGGCAATCAGCCCCTCGCCGTCGGCATACGGCACGAGCACACCGAGTTTTTCGTCGGATATGGCCTCGAACGCGCCCTCCGCCGTGCCGAAAGCCTGATGCATGGTGAACTTCGGCGGCATAGGGTTCCCCGCCCCTGCAATGGCCCTCATGCCCTGCTCGTTTACTGTCAGCAGGTCGACAAGGCTGACGGAACCCGCCGCGGAATCGTGGCGGTATTCCATTTCCTCTTTTGCTGCCGGCGAGGAATAGAGCAGCTCGAAGTACCTGTCCATCGCATCAACGCTGAGCCAGTCGGTGTCCTCCGGCATGCACTCGAGCAGCCTGCGCATGGCCTCTTTCGCCTCGCCTATCTCTTTGAGGCGGGATAGATTTTCGCTGCAGTCGACTATGTACAGCGCGCCCATGGCTTCACCGCCGTGGCGGTTGCTGCGGCCTCCTGTCTGGACGGCGTTCACCAGCCCGGCCATGGAGCGCACCGCGCAGTCAAAGCTCAAATCCACTCCGGCCTCAATAAGCTGGGTGCTCACGCACACAACGCGCTCCCCGCTGTCCAGCAGGGCCTCGAGCTTCGCGATTACATCCTTGCGGTGCGCAGAGCACATCCGCGTGGTCAGGCAAAACAGGTGCACTCCGTTCTCGAGGCGCTCTCCCAGCTCGCTGTACAGCTCCACGGCGGCGGATTTTGTGTTCATGACTACGAGCGCGCTACGATGTTCTTCGCTGAGTTCACCGACAAATACGGCGAGTTCGGCCACGGTCATGGCCCCGTGACGGCAGCGGCTGACGTCGCAGCTGACACGCTTGAGCTTTTCAAAGACGCCCCGGTAGGCTGGGACAATGTCGCAGTTTTCGGACAGCATCAGTGGGTGCTTGAGCTCGGCGAGCGCGGGCTGAGTGGCCGTACAGAGCACGATTACGCATCCGAAAAGCGCTGCGAGCGTGTTAACGGCGAGGTTGAAGAGGTATGTATGCCTCAGCGGCAGCGCCTGAACCTCGTCGAACAGCAGCACGGAGCCCGCGAGCGAGGCCATGCGCCTGACGTTGCGCCGCGGCGCGGCAAACAGAGTGTCAAGCAGCTGTACGCTTGTGGAGCAAATCACGCTCTTGCCCTCCCAGCGGCCGGAATACATCTGGTATTCCGCCTCGCCTCCGGTCTCGACTATGAAGTCCGAGTGGTGCTCGAGCACGTTCTCGGGGCCTATCACCTCGCGTATGCGCGCGGCGTTCTGGCCGGTTATGGACTTGAAAGGTGCGAAGTAGAATACGTGCCGGGCGTTTATGCTCTTCGCCGCGTTGAGACAAAAGCGCAGCCCGGCATAGGTCTTTCCCGCGCCGGTCGGCAGACAGAGCCGGTAGCTTCCCGGCTTGGCATCCGCACCTGAGTCGCGGCAGCTCTCGGACAGCTCTCGGCGCATGGCGTCTATGGGATGCCTATCCGGGAGCGCACCGATGTGTTCCTCGCCACGGGAGAACAACTCCTCCCACAGTTTGGCCCGCTCCTCACCGCCCGTACGTCCCGGCGGCTCGAGCCCGTCCATGAAGCCGGCTGTGTCCGCCCAGTCGGCGTCGACGAGCGCGGAGAACAACAGGCGCTGCGCAAAGCCCAAGGCAAAGCTCCGCTGCTCTTCCGCCGGAAAGAGGCGATTGAGCTTCTTATAGAGTTCTCTGACCTCCTCGCCCGCCTCCGCCAGCAGCGTTTCCGCTTCGCCTTCCGAGATAACTTCGCCAAAAAAGCGCTGCACGCAGTCGGCGTAGTGCCTGTCGACGCTCTCGGAATGTATCTTGTCTCTCCAGTCCTCGTGCCCGAGCGGGGAGACCATGTCACACCTGACCCCGTGGTGACAGCCGATTGCTGTTGCGGCCATCTGTGCGGCCAGATATTTGCTGGCTGAGCCTTTCGCGGCGCGCTCCATGAGCCACCGCATCCCGGCGGAGGAGTGATTTACGCGCTCGTCGGTGAGTCCCATTATGCGCCGCTGTGCGAGAGCTTGGGCCTTTCCGCAGTCATGGAGCAGACCCGTCAAATACCCCAGCCTACCCAAACCGACGGGCTCGCAGGCTTCGCCGCACATCCTGGCAGCGTTAAAGCTGTGCACAGACAAAGGCTGTATTTCACCTGTGTCAGGGTTCCTGTGTGCGATGAGCATTAACCCACTTCCTATTTGTTTTAGTATCTTTGTAATATCAGTGTATATCACATCTATTGTAAAGTCAAGAGTGATTTCCATTTATGTTGGAAAATTCCTTGATAAGTTTTGTCGCTTTTGTTGCAATGTTTAATATACAATGATATAATAATAAAAATGCTGACAGCGCGGTCGCTCTTTCACTTTAGAGCGTGGATAGAAATGTTTTTGTATCTTTGTGCGGCAAAAACGGCAGCCTTCGGGCCGCCGTTTTTTGCTTCTGTGGAATATGCGGTATCTTCTCATCTGTTCCGGTAGGGGCACTGACTCTAAGCGCCGGAAACCGGCCATTCGGCTCACATATCTGGTTTTCAGCATACGGCCCGGCAAAGCTGGAACCCGCTGCATCGTTGGTGCCGAAAATACCGGCACACAGGGCTTGGTGATAAGTTACAGTTCAACTCACCTCGCATTTATTATACAGAGCTTCATTGAGGCTGGATAAAACGCCGCCCGCTGCGGCGTGCCGCTTGAAAAAGCGCCTCGCCTGTGATACTATGGCTCAGTTGAAACGACTGCGCAGAGGTGTAAGCGTGAAAAGGCTCAACTTGAGTGCCCGGGACGCGGCGGCGTTTGGCCGGGCTTTTTTAAAGTGGCTCGCCGTGGCGGCGGTGACGGGCGTTATATGCGAGCTTGTGGGCTCGGCTTTCTATGCGAGCGTCGCCTCGGCGACGAGTTTGCGCGTATCGCACCCGTGGCTTATCTGGCTGCTGCCCGCCGCGGGCGCGGCGATCGCGCTGCTATACAAGCTGACGAAGCTCGACGGGCTCGGCACGGACGCCATCATCGACGCCATACATGAGGGCCGGGTCATAAGCGCGCTGCTCGTGCCGGTTATCTTCGTGTCCACCGCCGCGACGCACCTCTTCGGCGGGAGCGCCGGGCGTGAGGGCGCGGCGCTGCAGATAGGCGGCTCGCTGGGTCAGAACATCGCGCGCCTTTTCCGCCTCGACGACAAGGATTCTCGCCTCGCCACGCTCTGCGGCATGAGCGCGCTGTTCTCCGCGCTCTTCGGCACGCCGCTGACGGCGACGATTTTCGCGCTCGAGGTGATAAGCGTCGGCGAGCTCTACTACGCCGGGCTGGTGCCCTGCCTGGCCTCGTCGCTCACGGCCTTCGGCGTGACGCAACTCTTTGACATCGCGCCGACGCGCTTCGCCGTCGCGGCGCCCGCGCTGACCGTGAACCTGCTCTGGCGCGTCGCCGTGCTGGGCGTGGCCTGCGCTCTGATGAGCGTCGCGCTCTGCGAGACCATGCACCACAGCGAGCGGCTCATGAAAAAGCTCCTGCCAAACGGCGTGCTGCGGGCCGTCGCCGGCGGCTGCGCCGTGATAGCGCTCACGTACCTCGCCGGCACCACCGACTACAACGGCGCGGGCACCGGCGTGATCGCCGCCGCAATCGAGCTCGGCGAGGCGCGGCCCTGGGACTTTGCGCTCAAGCTCGTGTTCA
>CAYXVA010000028.1:0-9600 GCA_964467975.1 uncultured Oscillospiraceae bacterium
GCCGAGGCGGGGGCGGCCCATGGCCTCGAAGGCCGCGGCGCTGTGCCAGTCGGGCTGGCAGAGCACGGCCACGCGGAAGCCCTCGGCCTCCAGCACGCGGGCTATGACCGCCGTGCCGAAGCTCGGGTGGTCTATATACGCGTCCCCGCCGACGACGAGGAAGTCGTACCACCACCAGCCGCGCGAGTGCATGTCCTCGGCCGAGACCGGCAGGAAGTCGGTGAGGGCGGGCTTTATATACTCATTGCTCATATCAGTTCTCCATAGTACCAGCCGGACACACCGTCGTGCTTGCAGAGATAGCCGCGCGAGGTGGTCTCGACTATGCTGACCTCGTCCCCGGCGGAGAGGGGCAGCGCGTAGTCCGTGCAGTCGTTGCAGCGGACGACGCCGCTCTCGCCGTAGAGGTATTTTGTGAGTATGTCGAGCTCATAGCCCGTGCGCACGTGCCTCACGCGCGAAAATTCCTCCCCGCGCGAGAGAATTTCGACTTCGTTGTCGCCCCAGCGCACGTAGATGCTCTTTTCGCTGGCCCGCTGCGCGCTCTTCACGCGGCGCACTGGAAAGGGGTCGTAGGCGGTGAAGGTGAAGTCCTCGCTGCCGTTGTGCGGGATGATAAGCGCGTTGAGCTGCCCGTCGTCCTTGAGCACGCAGCCGCCGTCGATGCTGATTATGCGGCTCTTCAGGTCTATTATCGGGTTTGCGCGGCATATGTCGTCGTGGTATAGCATGACCGGCCAGTGGCCGACTATCACCCAGCGGTCGAATTTGCGGCCCTGGTTCATGAAGTTGTCATTCTTCATGCAGTCCCAGCCGTCCCAGGTGTTCGGGTCGCCGCGGGGGATGCCGCCGTGGACGAAAATATAGTCCCCGGCGTCTATCAGCATCGGCATGTCGCCGAGGAACTCGAATTCGCGCGGGAACATGTCGCCGAGCACGCGGTAATAGCGCTCCACGTCAAAGTCCTCGTCCACGACGAAGCCCGCGGCGTCGCACATCTGCTGCAAAAGCCCGGGGCCATTGCCGTTGGCGTTGGTGAGCAGGTAGTCCTTCACGTACCAGTCCCGGCAGGGCTTGGAGTGGTCGGCCGGGTCGTACCAGAAGTCGCAGTTGCCGAGGACGAAGAGACACCTGCGGCGCTCGTTCAAGTCCATGAGGAAGTGGAGCGTGTCCAGGCTCTGCGGGCCCTTCTCCATCGTGTCGCCGCAGAAAACCAGCGTGTCCTCGTCTGTGAGCGCGAGCTTTTCCAAGAGGCCCTTGAGGTAGGCGAGGTTCCCGTGTACGTCTGAAATTGCTATGATGCGCCCCGTGTCCGGGAGCGCGATTTTCTCCATGTGAAGCGGAGTTATCATTGCTCACATCGCCCGTTCCATCAGAATTTGGTCGCTCGCCACGCCCGGGTCTATGCGTATGTCGCGGAAACCGTAGTGGCGGTAGAAGCCAATCGCGCGCTCGTTTGAGACGGCCACGTGCAGCCGTAGCGCGCTGCGCTTTTTTTTATAAAAATACGACTCGGCCATGCCTATAAGCTGCACGCCCAGGCCGTGGCCGCGGTGCTCGGGCGTGAGGTAGAGCAGGCTTATCCAGCCGCAGTTTAGCTCCTTGCCGCGCTTGGGGTCGAGCTCCAGCACGCCTATCGGCTCGTCGCCGGAGAGCACGGTCAGCAGGCTCTCGGGGGCCTTGGCCGCGTGGCTGCGCGCGCTCGAGAGGTACACGCTGCTCATGAATCCGGCGTCGGTGCCGTGCGCGGCGACCCAGGAGTCGCGGTAGCAGCGGGTGTAGAAGCCGGCCTCGCGCTTGTCGCGCGGGTTGAGCGGGGCAAAGCGTAGGCTCGATGGGTCGTCCTTTGTCGTGTCACGCCACCACTGCTGCTTTGCGAAGGTGGACAGTTCGCCCAGGTGGCTGTTGTCGTTATAATACTCCACCGTGAAGCGCCCGCCGTTGTAGTGCAGCAGGCTCACGGAGGTGTTGTCGCCGTGCTGCATGCTCGTGTCGGTCGAGGCGAGTTCCATCACGCCCATGAGGAAAATCTTCAGGCACATCCCGTGCGCGACGACGGCGACGGTCTCGCCGTCGTGCTCGCGGGCTATGCCCTCGATGGCACGCGTCATGCGCGCGCGGCAGTCGGCGAAGCTCTCTCCGCCGGGCACGGACCAGTTTTCGGGGTCGTTGTTGAAGTTGTACATCTGCTGGGGCCACTTATAGGCGATGTTGCCCCAGCTGTCGCCCTCCCAGACGCCCATGTGGATCTCGCGCAGCTCGCGCGTCGTGTGCAGCTCGAGCGGCCGCGAGCGCAGCAGCGCGCGCGCCGTCTCCTTCGCGCGGTCGAGGTCGCTCGAATGCACGGCGTCTATGTGCACATCCTTGAACCTCTCGGCGAGGGCGTCGAGCTGCGCCCGGCCGCGATCGGTGAGTTTTCCGTTCCAGTGCCCCTGCGCGCGGCGGAAGAGGTTGCCCTCGGCCTCGGCGTGGCGTATCAGGTATAGTGTGGTCATATCTTTTCAACCCCGTCTTTTAGTTGACCATCTTGCGTTGGTCGTTTATAATACACATGAGATATTTGCCTGTAATATCCACACGGCGCTTCCCGCCGCGCCTGGATGCCGGCAAAAGCAGGCCACTTGCTATTTTACAATATTCAAACGTGCAAAGCAAGCGGCGCGGAGGTCAATGTGAAAGTTATACATCTAATCAGCGGCGGCGACACGGGCGGGGCAAAGACCCACGTCCACTCCCTGCTGCACGCGCTTACAAAAACAGTGGATATCACGCTTGTGTGTTTCCGCGACGGGCCCTTCGCCGAGGAGGCGGCCGCGCTCGGGATAGATACGCGCGTCTACTCCGGGCGCTTCTTCTCCGCCATGGGCCAGGTAGAGGAGCTCATACGCTCGGGCGGCTACGAGCTCATACACTCGCACGGCTCGCGCGGCAACCTCGCGGGGGCCCTGCTCGCTCGGCGCACGCATCTGCCCATAGTCAGCACGGTGCACAGCGACTACAAGCTCGACTACCTGGGCCGGCCCCTCGCGGCCGTGACCTACGGCACGCTCAACGCCTGGGCATTGCGGCGCATTAAGTACCACATAGGCGTCTCGGACGCCATGCGCGACACGCTCATATCCCGCGGCTTCCGGCACAACGACACCTTTGCCATATATAACGGCATAGACTTCGAGCGCGAGCTGCCCGACACCGACCGCGCGGCGTTCTATGCGCGCATCGGCGCGCAGATAGCCCCGGGCGACGTGGTCGTGGGCGCGGCGGCGCGGCTCGACCCCGTCAAGGACCTCGCGACGCTCGTGCGCGCCGTGGCAGAGGCGAGGAAGAGCGCGCCGAACCTGAAGCTCATCATCGCCGGAGAGGGCACGGAGAGGCCGCACCTGGAGCAGCTCGCGCACGAGCTGGGCCTGGACGGGGCGTTCACCCTCTGCGGCTGGCTCGACGACATGGACGAGTTCTACGGCTCGGTGGACATCAACACCCTGACGAGCATTTCAGAATCCTTCCCCTACGCCATCACCGAGGGGGCGGCGCACCGCCTGCCCACGGTCGCGACGCGCGTCGGCGGCATACCGCGGCTCGTGCGCGACGGCGAGACCGGCTACCTCGTCGACGTGGGCGACTACGAGACGCTCGCGCAGCGCATCGCCGCGCTCGCGCTGGACGCGCAAAAGCGTTCGGAGCTCGGCTCGGCGCTCTTTGAGAAGGCGTCGAGGGAGTACTCGATTGACGTCACCTGCCGCGAGCAGATCGCGGTGTACAACCAGATCCTCGAGCGCGAGCGCGCCGGTGGGCGCGCGGGCGTCCTGATATGCGGGGCCTACGGCATGGGCAACGCGGGTGACGAGGCGATTTTGGACGCGCTCGTGGCGGAGATGCGCTCAATCGACCCGCTCATGCCCGTCACGGTGCTCACGCGCGAGCCGCGCAGCGCAGGCGAGCGGTTGGACGTCGAGACGGTACACAGCTTCAACGCGCCCAAATTCCTCTCAATAATGAAACGGCGCAAACTCTACATAAACGGCGGCGGCAGCCTCATACAGGACGTCACCAGCCGCCGAAGCCTCTGGTACTACCTCTTTACGCTGCGCGCGGCCAAAAAACGCGGCTGCCGCGTCATGATGTACGGCTGCGGCATCGGGCCCGTCAAGCGCGAGCACGGCGTGGCGAGCGCGAGAAAGACGCTCAACAGCTGCGTCGACGTGATAACGCTGCGCGAGCCGGACAGCGTCGAGGAGCTCGCGCGCTTCGGCGTGACGAAGCCGGAGATAATACTCGCCGCCGACCCGGCGCTCACGCTGCTCCCGGCGGACAGGGACAAGGTGGACGCCGCGCTCGCCGATGCCGGCGCCGACCCCAGCGGGCGCTACGCGGGCTTTGCGCTCAGGCTCTGGCCGGGCTTCGCCGCGAGGGCGGGGGACATTGCGGAATGCGCGCGGTATGTGTACAAAAAATACGGCCTCACGCCGCTGTTTATACCCATCAACCACAAGAGCGACTCCGAGGCCGCCGAGGAAGTGACGAAGCTCCTGCCCGACGTGCCGCACACGCTGCTGCCCGGGCCGCTGCCCTCGTCGTTGGCCATAGGCATACTCGGCCGCGTGGAGGTCGCCGTGTCCATGCGCCTGCACGGGCTCATATTCGCCGCCGGGCAGGGCACGCCGGTGGTGGGCGTGAGCTACGACCCGAAGGTCTCGGCCTTCCTCAGATGCGTCGACGGCGAGTGTGTCTCGCTTGAGGATGCGCACGCGGACATGCTGTGCGCCCTGGTCGACCACGCGATGGCCAAGCGCGCCGACGGCGACGCGCTGCGTGAGAGCGTGACGCGGCTGCGCTCTCTCGAGCGCCGCAACACAAAAGCCGCCGCGCGATTGCTGGAAAAGGAGACGAACTGTGGTTAAGGCGATTGTGGTTGTTTCAGGCGACGGCGCGGAGCTGCAAAGCCTGCTCGACGGCATATTCTTCGGCGAGGTGCCGAATCTGGACATCGCGGCCGTCGTGGCGACCGAGCCCGACGCCTACGCGCTCCGGCGTGCGGAGCGGGCGAACGTGCAGCCGTATACGGTCGACAAAAATATCTTCCCCAATGCGGCGACGTTCACGCGGGCGCTGACGGCGAAGCTGCAGGACCTTGACGCCGAGGTAGCCGTGCTCGTCTCGCTTGAGCCCGAGCCGGACGAGAGCTTCTACAGGCTCTATTCAGGCCGCTGCGTCTGCCTGCGGATATCGCGCACGGGCGGAGCAGTGACGGCCACGGCCCTGCTCGCGGACGCCGACGGCAGCGAGGCGAGGCGCTTCGGACGCGTGAGCGTGGAGAGCGTTCCGGGCGAGAGCGAAGCTGAGCTCAAGCGCCGCCTGGCAGAAAACGGCGCCGGCGAGACGCTCACCGGCGCGCTGAAGGACTATATGCGGGAATTTCACTGAAAACGGGGCAAAATATTTCGCCCGGCGGCCCTCATGCGCCCTCTTCGGCTATTTTGCGGCGCGTGTCCTCGTTTGAGAGAGCGCGCACCTCGGCGAGGAAGGGGAAGGGCGCGCAGTCGTCGACGCCGTATGTGAGGTTGAGCGTCTTTTCAAGCTCTATCCACGTGTCGAGCGGGGCCTCGTTGTGCTGTATAACGGCCTCGAGGCGGTCGAGCGCCTTGTAGAACTTCGCCTCCGGCGTTTTACGCTCCTCCATTTCGGCGTAGAGCGCGTTCAGCCCGGCCTCGCAGTCGGGGAGCTTCGCCGTGAGGGTGTGTATGGCGTCGAGCTCGGTGTCCTCGTCGCGCTCGGTTTTGAGGAAGCTGGGAATATCGCCCGTGACGGCCTCGCCCCAGTCGTGAATGAGGCACATGCGCAGTACCTTGTCCATGTCCAGCTCGGGGAACTCGTCCTCGAGCAGGAAGGCCATGCAGCAGACGCGGAAGGTGTGCTCGGCGACGCTCTCGTGACGGCCGGTGTGCGTCCAGCCGTGGCGGGTGTTGCACTTCATGTTTTCAAGTACGTGGAGAAAATCCATAAATTCCGTCGGTTTCACAATAGCTTCGACCCCTTTCGCACGAATTATACTATCACGGCGCGGCGGGTTTTGCAACAGACATATGAGGTGAGCAAATGATAAGATTGTACAACGCCCTCGTCATGCCCATGACCTCGGACTGCTCGGTTTTCGTCGGCGAGGTCTGGACGGACGGCGGGAAAATTGCCTACGCCGGCCCGGAGCGGCGCGACGCCCTGCCGGAGTTCGAGCGGGAAATAGACTTGAGTGGCGCTCTCATAATCCCCGGATTCAAGAACGCGCACGCGCACTCGGCCATGACCTTCCTGCGCTCCTACGCCGACGACCTGCCGCTGCAGAGCTGGCTCTACGACAAGGTGTTCCCCCTCGAGGCGCGCCTCACGCCCGAGGCGGTCTACGCCTTCACGCGTCTGGCCATACTCGAGTACCTCTCCGGCGGTATAACGGCGAGCTTCGACATGTACTACCACCGCGACGCCTACGCGAGCGCGAACATAGACTGCGGCTTCCGCACAGTTATGTGCGGCGCGCTCTCCGCGGGCCAGAGCGCCCGGGAGGCCGCGGACGACTATAAGAAGTTCAACTCCCTCCACCCGCTCATAAGCTATCTGCCCGGCGTGCACGCGGAGTACACCGCCGACGAGAAGCTGCTGCGCGGCATGAGCGAGCTCGTCCACGAGCTGAAGGCCCCCTTCTGGACGCACAACAGCGAGACCAGAAGCGAGACCGACGGCTGTGTGGAGCGCCACGGCATGACGCCAACGGAGTATCTCGACTCGCTGGGCCTCTACGACTTCGGCGGCGGCGGCTTCCACTGCGTGTGGTTCTCCGAGCGGGACATCGAGATTTTCGCGCAGAAAAAGCTCTGGGCCGTCACGTGCCCGGCATCGAACGCCAAGCTTGCCAGCGGCATTGCCCCGCTCTCGCGCTTTGAAAAGCACGGCGTGCGCCTCGCCGTCGGCACCGACGGGCCGGCGAGCAACAACGCCCTGGACATGTTCCGCGAAATGTACCTCGCGTGTGTGCTGCAAAAGCTCAGGCTGAGCGACGCGGCGGCCTGCCCGGCGGAGAACATACTCTACGCCGCCTGTTCCGGCGGCGCGCGGGCGATGGGCCTGACAAACTGCGACTGCCTCGCCGAGGGCAAGGGGGCCGACCTCGCCGTCATAGACATGCAGCGGCCCAACATGCGCCCCGTGCACGACGTGGCCAAGAACCTCGTCTACGCCGGCTCGCGCGACGGCGTGCGCCTCACGATGGTCGCCGGGCGCATACTCTATGAAAACGGCGAGTTCTTCGTCGGCGAGGACCCGGAGAAGATATACGCCGAGGCGGAGAAATACACGAAGGAGCTGATAGAGCATGACGCTTGAAGAGCGCATAAGCGAGTGGATGGACGCGCACCGCGACGAGTTCGTGCGCGACGTGGCGAGGCTCGTAGCGGTGCCGAGCACGCGCGGCGAGCCCGAGCCGGACGCGCCATTCGGCGCGCAGCCGCGCCGCGCGCTCGCCGAGGCTGTGGAGCTCTGCGAGCAATACGGCTTTGCAACGCGCGTATACGGCGGCGCCGTGGCCGCGGCGGACTATAACGACAAAAAGGCCGCGCTGGACATACTCGGCCACCTGGACGTCGTCGGCGCGGGCGAGGGCTGGGACACGGACCCGTTTGCCGCGACGCTCAAGGACGACGGCTGCCTCTACGGGCGCGGCGTGGACGACGACAAGGGGCCCATCGTCATGGCCCTCTACGCCTTCCGCTGCCTGAAGGAGCTGGGCGTGGAGCTCGAGCACGGCTGCCGTCTCATAATGGGCACGGACGAGGAGAGCGGCTCCGGCGATTTGCCGTACTACTATGACAAAGAGGCCCCGGCCCCGAATACCTTCACTCCCGACACGGGCTTTCCGGTCTACAACGTCGAAAAGGGCACCTACCGCCCGGTCATAAAGCGCGAGTGGGCGCCGGAGGCGGCCGGGCCGCGCATTGTGAGCGCCGAGGGCGGCTTTCGAATAAACGTTGTGCCCGCCGAGGCGCGCGCCGTGATAGCCGGGCTTGACGCGCCCGGCGCGCTCAAGTTTTCCTCCGCCGCCGCGGACGGCTGCGGCGTGGAGCTGCTGGCGGGCAACGTGCCCGGCGGCTGTGAGCTCATAGTGCGCGGGAAACAGGCCCACGCGGCCAGCCCCTGGGAGGGCGTGAGCGCCGTGACGGCGCTCTGGGCCGTGCTCTCTGCGCTGCCTCTGACCGGGGCGGCGCACGAAGCGGTGCGCGCTCTGAGCCGGCTGCTGCCGCACGGCGACTGGCGCGGCGAGAGCTGCGGCATCGCGCTCTCGGACTCGCTCTCCGGTGAGCTGACCATAGCGGCGAACCTCTTTTCGCTCACGGAGACCGGGCTGCGCGTGGAGTGCGACGCGCGCGTGCCGCTGTGCGCGAACGAGGAAAACTGCCGCGGCGCGTTTGAGCGCGCGTTTTCGGAGTCGGGCTTTGCCGTCTCGGGCGCAATGTGCCCGGGGCACCACACTTCCGGCGAGGGAGAGTTTGTGCAGACCCTGCTGGGCTGCTACGAGCACTACACCGGCCTCAAGGGCGAGTGCCTTTCGACGGGCGGCGGCACATATGTGCACGACATCCCCGGCGGCGTGGGCTTCGGTGCGTTTATGCCCGGGTTCGACACCCGCCTGCACGGGGCTAATGAGCGTATCCGCGTCTCTGACGCGCTTACAGCCAGCAAGATATTTGCGCTGGCAATAGTAAAGATATGCCGTAAGGAGGACTAACAAATGGTAACAAGGAATCAGGACCGCAAAATTAACATCATGGAGAACGCGTTCGGCGGCGCGGGCAAAGTGGAGCACCACGTCATTGCCGCGCAGGAGACGCTGTATAACAAGAACCGTCTCTTCAACCACAGCTTTCTGAACAAGGGCGACGAGGTGGGCTGGCACATCCACCGCGGCGACGGCGAGATCTACTATATACTCACCGGCGAGGGCGAGTTCAACGACAACGGCACTGTGACCACCGTGCGCGCGGGCGACGTCTGCTGGACGCCTGACGGCGAGGGACACAGCCTCAAGTGCACTTCCGACGAGCCGCTGCAGATGATAGCGCTCGTCGTCTACAGCAAATGAGCGACGCGTTGGGCGACAGCTTCAGACAGATTTATGAGCGCCTGAAGCTGGAGTTCTACAGAGAAGTGTTCTGCGCGAGCCACGACCGCGACGCCGGGCTCTCGGCGGTAGAGGCCTTCTCGCTCGAGGTCATAGACCAGCTGGGTAGGCCGACGATAGGCCGGTTTGCGGAGTTTTTGAACATCTCCCGCTCAAACGCGACCTACAAGGTCGGGAGCCTGATACGGCTCGGCTATGTGTGCAAGGAGCACTCGGGGCCGGACAAGCGCGAGTATTACCTCGTCCTCACGGACAAGTACTACGAAAACGCCGCCCTGCTCGACGACTACGTCACCGCCCTGGTCGAGCGGATACGCGAGCGCTTTACGCCGCAGGAAACCGCGGAATTTTCGCGCAAGCTCTCTATAATTTCGACAGAACTCATGCCCCTCGACGGCGAAAACGCGTCCGAAACATGAATTTTCGCGCCGCGC
>CAYXVA010000029.1:0-9490 GCA_964467975.1 uncultured Oscillospiraceae bacterium
CTTGCCCTCGCTGGTGAGCAGGAGCGTTATCGTCATGCCGTAGGCGCTCTTGCCGAGCTTGCGGCGAATGAGCTCGCGGCCGCCGAGGATGTTGGACCACTGGTCGTCGCCGCCGCACTGCATGACGCAGTTGTACTCCTGGAACATGTGGTAGAAGTCGTAGCTCTGCATTATCATGTAGTTGAACTCCAGGAAGCTCAAGCCGCGTTCCATGCGCTGCTTGTAGCACTCGGCGCGCAGCATGTTGTTGACCGAGAAGCACGCGCCCACGTCGCGCAGCAGCTCGACGTAGTTGAGCTTGAGCAGCCAGTCGGCGTTGTCGAGCATGAGGGCCTTTCCCTCGGAGAAGTCGATGAACTTGCTCATCTGGACCTTAAACTTTGCGGCGTTGGCCTGAATCTGCTCCTGGGTGAGCATCTGGCGCATATCCGTGCGGCCGGAGGGGTCGCCGACCATAGTCGTGCCACCGCCGATCAATGCGATGGGCCTGTTGCCCGCGAGCTGAAGGCGGCGCATGAGGTTCAGGGCCATGAAGTGGCCGATGTGCAGAGAATCCGCCGTGGCGTCGAAGCCGATATAGAACGTCGCCTTACCGGCGTTTATAAGGTCGCGAATTTCCTCCTCGTCCGTAAGCTGGGCGACGAGTCCTCTGGCTTTGAGTTCTTCAAAAATCTGCATCGATCTAACTCCTTATCGATTAGTTTCTTTCACATAATGGTGTAACGCGGCATTTCGATATTTTTCCTCTCGCAGCTTTACGGGTCAGCCGAAACTTTATCGCCCCCTCCCCGAGGGGGCTGTCAGCGAAAGCTGACTGGGGGAGTTTCCCTTCAATCTCCTGCCATCCGTGCTTTCACAGCCGCATCTATCTCAGAACAAACCGCATAAAACTCTGCGTCTACCTGATTGTTGGCAAAATGCAGCACTTCAAACCCGATACTTCTAAAATACTCATCTCTATTTCTGTCGCGCAGCGTGCCACAGTCGCTATAGTGCTGCGAGCCATCCAGCTCAACAATGACGCGGGCGCTATGGCAATAGAAGTCAACAATATAATTCCCGATTGGCTTTTGCCTCTGGAATCGAACTGGATAAGAACGCAGGAATCCAATCCACAGATGGTGTTCCTGTGGTGTCGGATTTTTGCGCAGTGTCTTTGCTCGTTCTATAAGGTCATGCCTATAAGGCAGGGACATACACACCTCTGGGGAAACTCCCTCCGACCCGCTTCGCGGGCCACCTCCCTCTTAAGAGGGAGGGATATTTCGCTTTTGCTGTAAACGGCGTTATCAGCACGCTATGGCGGCCACCACTCCGGGAAAGACATGCCGCGGGCCATTTTATTTGCCCTCTATCACTTTCGCCGCTTCGTCGGCGCACCAGGCGCAGAATCCGTTACATACGCTGTGGTCTCCGCCTACGGCACCGAGCAGGTCCTCGCAGCGTATCGCGCCGAACTTGGCCTTGAATTCGTCGGCAAACTTCTTCGTCGCCTCGGCGACCGCGCCACCTGGCTTGCCCATGCCGTCTGCACCAAGCGTGAGCCCTATCGCCAGCACCGCGCCGCAATACGCGCCGCAGGCCTCGCCGCAGCGCAGCCCGCCGCCGAGTCCGGTTCCCACGGCCTTAGCCGTCGCCTCGTCGAGTCCGGCGAGGTCCGCAAGGGCCACTATTACGCTCTGTCCACAGTTGAGGGTGTTCTTCAGCTCAGCTGCCTTTTCACCGTATGTCATATCTTGTCCTCCCTTTTATACGCGCAGGCCGCGTCGAGCTGTTCCTCGGCGCTCCTGAGCGTTGTATCCGTAATGTTGTCGCCGCCGTGCAGACGCGCTATCTCGCGTATGCGCCCTTCCCTGTCGAGCGCGGTGACCGCCGTGTAGGTGCGTCCGTCGCGCGTGCGCTTCTCGACATGAAAGTGCGTGTCCGCCATCGCGGCTATCTGCGGCAGATGTGTGACGCAGATCACTTGCTTGCGCCGGGATATGTGCGCGAGCTTTTCCGCCACGCGCTGCGCGGCAATGCCCGAGACGCCCTCGTCAATCTCGTCGAAAACCAGCGTCTCCGGCCCTGCGCGCTCGGTGAGCACGTCCTTCATCACCAGCATGATCCTCGCCAGCTCGCCGCCTGAGGCTATGCGCGAAATTCGCCCCGGCTTCTCCCCCGCGTTCGCGCTCATCAGGAAGCGCACGTTGTCGCCGCCCGTGGCGTCGAAGCCGGGCTTGCCCTCGAGGGGCGTTATCTCCGTTTCAAAGCGCACGGAGGGCATGCTCAAATCGCTCAGGCCCTCCTGCACGCGCTGTTGCAGGCGCTTTGCTACAGCAACGCGTTTATGTGTAAGTGCTTGAGAGGCATTATACGCCGCTTTTTCCCTTTTGGCAAGCTCCAATGCCAATTCTTCTCGCATTTCGCTGGAATTTTTGAGCGTATCATACTCCTTTTGCGAGTTCTCGAGCGTCTCAATCAGCCCCGCCTCGTCGCACTGATAGCGCTTTTCAAGCCGCCGCAGCTGCGCAAGGCGCGTCTCAAGCGCGTCGTACTCGCCCTCGTTTATGTCCAGGCCCTCGCGGAAATCGCGTATCCGCTCGGCCGCGTCGGTGAGCTCGTTGAGGGCGCTTGAGAGCTCATCCGAAGCCTCCTGCAGCTCCGGCGCAAGCGAGGCGGCACGCCGGCACCAGCTTTCTGACTCGCCCACAAGGTCAATCGCGCTGCTCGAACCGCCGTAGAGCGCCTCATACGCCGCGTCCAGGGCCTCGGTCAGCTTTTCCGAGTTCCTGAGCAGATCGCGCCGGGCGCTCAGCTGCTCTTCCTCGCCCGCAACCAGCTTTGCGCCTTCGAGCTCCTGAATAGTGCGCTCGAGCTCTATGAGCTTCATCTCCCGCTCGCGCTCGTTCATTTCGAGCTTCCTGAGCTCGTCGCGCGTTGAGCGCCAGGCGTCGTATTTCTCCCGATACGCCGCCACGTCCGCGTCGAGCTCTCCAAAAGCGTCCAAATACGCGCGGTGGTTTGCCTCGTCGAGCAGCGCCCTGCCATCGTTCTGGCCGTGAATATCCAGCAGCAGCGCGCCGAGCGAACGCAATTCGCCCGCCGTGACGTTCTCGCCGTTGACCGCGGCGCTGCTCTTGCCCTCGGCGCTTACCCGGCGGCGTATGACTATGCCCTCGTCCTCGGCGTCGAGGTCGTTTTCACGCAGCCACTGCTCGGCCTTTTCGTCGGAGAAAACGGCCGACACACTCGCCCTGGCGGTGCCCGTGCGGACGAGCTCTCGGCTCACACGCGCGCCGAGTATGGCCTGGAGCGAGTCTATGACGATGCTCTTGCCTGCGCCGGTCTCGCCGGTGAGGACGTTCAGCCCCGGCGCCGGCTCAATGTCCGCGCGCTCAATTACCGCTATATTCTCTATGTGCAGCTCCTTGAGCATGTCCTACCTCTCAATTTTCATTCAAAACCACTTCGCGCCGCCGTCGCGGAAAACGGGCTCCGGCCCGTCCGCGTAGGGGTCATAGCGCTCGATATTGCAGCCGAACTCCTGCAGCCGGGCGATACGCCCGCACGACCAGCGCACTATGCTCACGCCGTCGAAGCGCTCCCGCCGGCCGTCGACCGTGTTTTCAAAGAACCACTCCACAGCCGTCTGCTCGCCCGAGTGAAAGAACTGCTTTATGTCCCAGCGCAGGACGCGCCCGCGCGTGTTCCACTCATCGAACCAGTGAGATATGGCGTCCCGTCCGTGATATTCCGGCCCCCAGCTCTCTATGTACACGGCGTCCCGGGTGAAAAGCCCGTCCAGGCCGGTGCTGTCCGCAGCGAGCCACATGCCGAACCAGGCGCGTATCTTCTCCTCTCGCTCGTGGGCGGCGGTTTCAGTCAAAGCGTCCATATCGCTGTCAGAAGAGCTTTTTGACCTCTTCGCAGAACGCCTCGGCGCTCTTCACGTCGCGCATGGCCATAAACACCGTGTCGTCGCCGGCAACCGTCCCGACGAGCGAAGGTATGTCCATGCCGTCCATGGCGCTCGACGCCGCCTGTGCGAGACCGGGGAGCGTCTTGAGCACTATGAGGTTCATCGCCGTGTCGCAGCTGACGACGCCTTCACGGAAAATCTTGCGCAGCCTGTCGCTGTACTCCGCGCTGCTGGCCTGGCTGGGTATGGTGTAGCGGTAGCGACCGCCGACCAGCTCCTTAATGAGCCGCAAGTCCTTTATATCCCTGGAAAGCGTGGCCTGCGTCGAGTCGATGCCTCGTTTCAGCAGCTCCTTTCTGAGCTGGTTTTGAGTTTCTATATTCTGCGATGAAATTATCTCCAGTATCACGTTCTGCCGGTTTGTTTTCATTGCTTCCTCCTCTTATTTATGGCGCGGCCAGCTTTCCAAGCGCCGTATCGTAAAAACTCCTGCCTCCTATGTCAGCCAAAACGAGCGTATTTTCACTGCGTCCGACATGCACCTCGTCGCCGGGCTCCAGCTCGATTGCCGGGCTGCCGTCAACGGACAGGAAAACCCGCCGGTTGTCTCGCCGTATCGGCGTAATAGTGACCTCCCGCTCCGGCGCGAGCACAAAGCTCCGCGCGCTCATGGAATGGGCGCAAATGGGCGTGACGATTATATTTTCGGCCTCGGGCTCTACTATCGGCCCGCCGGCCGACATGGAGTACGCCGTCGAGCCCGTCGGTGTCGCGGCTATGACTCCATCGCCGGAAAAGAAAGCTATGCGCTTCCCGTCCGAAGATACAGTCAAGTCTACGCAATTGACGTCGCTCTTGACCACGGC
Source organism: uncultured Oscillospiraceae bacterium (assembly GCA_964467975.1). Lineage (GTDB taxonomy): Bacteria > Bacillota > Clostridia > Oscillospirales > Oscillospiraceae > Scatomorpha. The sequence continues at coordinate 4,768 of CAYXVA010000029.1, forward strand.
GTCGTTGAGCGCGCAGTCGCCTATGCTCTCTCCGTTTGCACGCAAAAGTGTGACGTCCAGCAGCATGCGTTCGCTTGGGGTGTAATCCCCTGCGGCGGCCTGGCGCACGAGTTCAATGTCCTCCGGCTCGATTCCCGCCATAAAGCCCTTTGTGCCGACGTTGACGCCCAGCATGGGGATACCGAGGCTTATAACCTGCCTGGCGACGTGGAGCATGGTCCCGTCGCCGCCGAGGGTAATTATGAGGTCCGCGCCCTGGGCCGCGCGCGGCAGCGCCACCATCGCCGAATTGGTCGGGACGTCCACAAACGCCGGGCTCACGACGGTCTCGTGCCCGTCGCGCTCGAGCATTGCCCGGGCCGTATTGGTGAGCGTGAGGCCGCGGTCGCGGTATGGATTTGGCGCCAGGACTATTTTTTTCATCACTTGTCCAGCTCCCCGTGGGACGCGGCGACTATGCCCGGTATGTCCGGTGCTATGCCCTCTACGGCGTCCCGTTTGAGATACGCGAGGTATTCGATATTCCCCTCCGGGCCGCGTATGGGCGAGTAGTCCAGGCCCATGAGCGTATAACCCGCCGTGGGGAAGAATTCACACATTTCGTTTAAAACGCGCTCGTGCACCGCCTTGTCGCGCACCACGCCTTTTTTGCCCACATCGGCCTTGCCGGCCTCAAACTGCGGCTTTATGAGGCACACGACCTCGCCGCCGGGCTTTAGCAGTGCGTACAGCGCCGGCAAGATGAGGCGTATGGAGATGAACGAGAGGTCCATAACGCCTATGTCCATGCTCTCGGGGAACATGTCCGGCGTTAGGCTGCGCGCGTTTGTGCGCTCCATTACCACGACCCGCTCATCCTGCCTGAGGCTCCAGGAGAGCTGACCGTAGCCGACGTCCACGGCATATACGCGCGCGGCGCCGTTTTTCAGCAGCACGTCCGTAAATCCGCCCGTGCTGGCGCCGCAGTCGATACAGACCTTGCTCGCCGGGTCAATCGGGAAGCCCTCGAGCGCCTTGGCGAGCTTGAAGCCGCCGCGCGAGACGTACGGGCACGCGTTCCCGCGCACCTCTATCTTTGCATCGTCGCTCACCGGCGTACCGGGCTTGTCGGACTTCTGGCCGTTTACGTACACGAGGCCGCTCATGACCGTCGCCTTGGCCTTTTCGCGGCTCTCGGCGAGACCTAGCTCGAAGAGCCTCTGGTCGAGCCTCTTACCCTTCATCGCGCATCAGCTCCTTTACGGCCGAGGCTATTGCCCCGGCGTCTATGCCCTTTTCGCGCCGGAGCTGCTCCGTTGTGCCCTGGCCGACTATGCCGCCGCCGAGGTTCAAAAGCCTCGCGCGCACTTTCATGCCGCGCTCGGCCGCAGCGGCGAGTATTTTCTCCCCGACGCAGCCCGCGGCGCAGACTTCCTCGGCTATGACCAGGTTGTCCGTGCCGAGAGCGCCGAACAGCGCCTCATCCGGCAGCGGGCAGATGCGTCCGAGCTTTACGACCCTCGCATTTATGCCGCACTCGGCAAGGCTCCGCTGCGATATGAGCGCTTCATTTACCATTGTGCCGTAGACTATTATCGCCGCGTCGCAGCCGTCCCCAAACACGCGCGTCTCAAGCGCGCCGCCGGAGCGGTACTCGCCCTCTCCCCCGCGCGGATAGCGGAGCGCTACCGGCCCTGAGCACTCATAGAGCGCTGCGCGGAGCATGTCGCGAGTCTCGGCAAACGAGGCTGGACACCAGACCGTCATCCCCGGCACGCTGCTCAAATACGCCACGTCGAACACGCCGTGGTGCGTCTCGCCGTCCTCGCCGACAAGCCCGGCTCGGTCGACGCCGAAAACTACGTGCAGATTGAGGAGAGAAACATCGTGTATGAGCTGGTCATAGGCGCGCTGCAAAAAGCTCGAGTATATCGCCGCCACGGGAAGCATGCCCTGCTTGGCCATGCCCGCGGCCATAGCGACCGTGTGCGCCTCGGCTATGCCGGTGTCGTAAAAGCGCTCGGGAAAGCGCCGCTCGAAACCAGAAAGCCCCGTCCCGTCGGCCATCGCCGCGGTCAGCGCCGCAATGCGCTCGTCGCTGCCCGCAAGCCGCTCAAGCTCGCGGCCGAATATGTTCGAGAACGTCTCCCCGCCCTTTTTCAGCACGCCGGTGAGCGGGTCGTACGGGCCCACGCCGTGGTACTTGTCGGGGTGCAGCTCGGCCATGGGGTAGCCCTTACCCTTTTGTGTTATCACGTGCAGCAGTACGGGCACTCGCATGTCCTTCGCCCACTGAAGCGCGCTCTCCAGTGCCTGAAGGTTATGCCCGTCCACGGGGCCCAAATAGTAAAACCCGAGGTCGTCAAAGAGGTTCGCGGGCAAAATCGCTCCCTTTATGTGCTCCTTTACAGTGTGCAGCGCGTCGTATACGGGCTTTATGCGGCCCACGGTCTCACGGTAGCGCCGCTTGAAGGCGAAATACGCCGGACGCACCCGCATTCGGCTGAGCGCGCGGGCCATGCCGCCGACATTTGTGTGTATGCTCATGGCGTTGTCGTTTAGTATAACCACCATCGGCTCGCCGCTCTGCCCGGCGTTGGACAGCCCCTCATACGCGAGGCCGCCCGTGAGTGCGCCGTCGCCAATAACCGCGACGACGTCATAGCCCACACCCAGGCACGTACGCGCGCGGGCCATGCCGAGCGCGACGGAGACGCTGTTGGAGGCGTGTCCGGCTATGAACGCGTCGGCGTCGCTCTCGCTCGGCTTGGGAAAGCCCGAGACGCCCCCGGCGTGCCTGAGCTTATCAAAGCCCGCCATGCGCCCCGTGAGCAGCTTGTGCGTGTAGCACTGGTGCCCGACGTCAAAAACTATCCTGTCCTTCCACGGGTCGTACACGCGGTCGAGCGCCACGGAGAGCTCCACCGTGCCCAAATTACTCGCAAGATGTCCTCCCGTGCGCGACAGGCTGTCTATCAGAAAAGCGCGCACTTCTCCGCACAGCTCCGGCAGCCACTCTGCCGGGAGCTCCGTGAGGTCGGCGTGGCTGTGTATATGTTCAAGTATTGACAACGTTATCTGTCCTTTTTATTTATTAGGTACATCTTAGGTACATCATAACAAAAACCGCCCCGGTTTGCAATAGAACCGGGACGGCAATTATAAAAATATTCAGATTTTATTCACTTTCTCCGTTTTGCCAGACTGTTCGCAAGCTCGGTGAGGAAGCCGTCAGCATCAATACCGGCCACGGTTTGACAGGCCAGAGCCGTTATTTTGTCCACCATACGCGCACACTCGTCGGCTCCATACAGGCTCATGAACGTGGTCTTGCCGTCGCGCTTGTCCGAGCCGATAGGCTTGCCGAGCTCGGCGACCGTGCTGGTGACGTCCAGCACGTCGTCGCGTATCTGGAAGGCCGCGCCGAGCTGCGCGCCGTACTGTCCGGCGGTGTCAAGCGCAGCCTCGTCCGCTCCGGCTGCCGCAGCGCCGAGCATGCACGCGCCGGAGAGCAGCGCGCCGGTCTTGCGGCCCTGGAGGTCGCTCAACTCCTCGGCCGACAGGGCATGTCCCTCGGCGGAGAGGTCCATATACTGCCCGCCGCAGATGCCGTCTATGCCCGCCGCGCCGGCGAGTATTTCCGCACAGCGCGCCCGCGCCTCGACGGGCAGGGAGCTGCGCAGAATCGTACCAAATGCCTCGGCCTGGAGCGCGTCGCCCGCGAGGACGGCCGTACTCTCGCCGAACACCTTGTGGTTGGTCGGCTTGCCGCGCCTGAGGTCGTCGTCGTCCATGCACGGCAAATCGTCGTGTATGAGCGAATACGTGTGCAGCATCTCGACCGCGCATGCCACGGGCAGCGCCTTTTCCGGCTCAAGGCCGTTTAAGCGCGCGAACTCGAGCGTCAGCACGGGGCGTATGCGCTTGCCGCCCGCCGTGAGGGAGTAGTCCATCGCGTCGAGCAGCCCGTCGAACTCATAGCCCCGCTCCGAGCCGAACGCGGCCTTGAGCGCGGGCTCGAGCATGGCGAGGTAGGCGTCGTAGCGCTCTTTGAAAGTCATTCCCCGGCCTCCTCAAAGGGCTCCTCGACAGACTCGCCGTCGGCGCCGGCGCGGAGTTTCACCACGCGCTGCTCGGCCTCGTCGAGCTGCTTCGTGCACGAGGCGACGAGGTGCGCGCCCTCCTCGAAGAGCTTGAGCGAATCCGCCAGAGGCGCGTCGCCGCGCTCGAGCATGCGGACTATTTCGCCCAGGCGGGTGAGCTGCTGCTCGAAGGTCTCGTTGTTTTCAGGTTTGTTGTCCATAAATTTCCTCCACCTTACAACCCAGCGCGCCGGAATTGAGGCGCACGGTGAGCTTGTCGCCGGGTTTTACGCTCTCTGCGTCCTTCACTGCTACGCCGCCGGCGTCCATTGCAATCGCGTAGCCGCGCGAGAGCACTTTGAGCGGGCTGAGCGCGTCGAGCTTTGCCGAGACGCGCAGATATTCGTTCTTCTTCCCCGCCAAAGCCGCGTTCATGGCCGCGTCCAGCCTTGTGCGTGAGTTGTCGAGCTGCGCCCGGCGCGTCTCGACAAACGTGCCCGTCGCGTCCAGGCGCACGCGCAACGTCTCGAGCTGGCTGCGCCGCTGGTCGAGAAAGCCGGTCGCGGATTGCAGCACGCGCCGTCCGGCGAGTCCGGCAAGAGCCTCGCGCTCGCGCGCAATGAGCTTTGTGACGGAGTTCGTAAGCCGCCGCATCGCCGTGT
>CAYXVA010000030.1:0-9379 GCA_964467975.1 uncultured Oscillospiraceae bacterium
GCCCATATCCTCGTACGGGTCCTCAAGCTCTATCTCCTTGGCGATGGTCACGCCGTCGTTGGTGATCAGGGGGGCACCGAACTTCTTGCCCAGCACCACGTTGCGGCCCTTGGGGCCGAGGGTTATCTTGACGGTGTCAGCAAGCTGGTTGATGCCGCGCTCGAGAGCCTTGCGGGCTTCCTCACCGTAAATTATCTGCTTTGCCATAACTTAAATCTTCCTTCCTATATGATAAAACGTAAATTATTCGACAATCGCGAGGATGTCGCTCTGACGCACGATAGTCAGCTCTTCTTCGTCGACCTTGACCTTGGTGCCGCTGTACTTGCCTACCAGCACGGTCTGGCCCGCCGCGACGGTCATAACGACCTCGTTGCCGTCCACCATGCCGCCGGGGCCGACTTCCACGACCTCGTACATCTCAGGCTTTTCCTGCGCGGAAGAGGCGAGATAAATACCGCTCTTTGTTTTCTCCTCGGCTTCCTTCTGCTTGAGAACTACCCTGTCAGCCAAAGGCTTGAGTTTCATTGTATATTACCTCCTAAGATTTTATATACGTTATAAAAACAGTTTCAGCGGGTTAGCACTCTTTTGCCCCGAGTGCTAACCCGTTTATAAATGTACCACAATTTTGAGAATTGTCAAGGCATAATGCGAAAGAAAGTTGATAATTTTTTGTGAACATTCGCGACGCGTTTATTTGCCGGAAAAAAATCTAATGCCGCGCGGGGCTATAAAGTTTACGCCGCCGCCGACCAGGTCAATGACCGCGTGCCGGGAGTGCTCCGCTTCGCCGTCTATGTTGATAACCTCGGTGTTGCGGCAATCGACTTCGAGGTGGGTGGTGCGCACGTATGTTATGTACTGCGGGTACTGGCGGTATTTCGCCTTTGCGTAGCTCATAATGACTCCCAGGAGCTTGGCCCGGTTGACGCCGGAGGCTATGAGCACGTCCATGAGCCCGTCGTCAGGGCGCGAGTCGTTGGTGGGGTTGAAGCCACCGCCGTAAAAGCGCCCGTTGCATATGCAGACCATGTTGAGCTCGGGTCCGCAGGTCATGCCCTCCACCTTTACGGTCATGGGCTGATGGACGCCCTTGCAGTAGTTGACGACGAGCGACACGATATACCCCGCCGCGCCGCCTATGATTGGGATGCCGCTGTACTTGTGCACGTCCGTGCCCACACGCGCGTCTATGCCTATGGAGCAGATATTGACGGCGTAGCGGTCGTTCACTTTGATGATGTCCAGCGGGCGTATCTCGCCGTTCATGAGCTCGTCAAGGTTTGAAAAGCGAGCGCTCTCGTCCCCGAACATACGTATGAAGTCGTTGCCGGTGCCGCAGGGAAAGTGCGTCACGGCGACGTTCGGGAGCAGCGCCGCGCCGTTTACACACTCGTTGAGCGTGCCGTCGCCGCCGCATGCGTATACGCGCAGGTCGGGACACGCTCTCGCTTCGTCCTTAATCTTGTCCACGGCGTCCATCGGCGCGCTGGTGACGTATATCTCAAACTCAGCGCCGGAGCGCTTCTCCGCCGGGAGCCGGCCTATAGCCTCGTGTATAAGCCGGAGCTTGTCCTCCGGCTTGCTCTTGCCGGCTATTGGGTTAACCACAAAGAGGTGCTTCATCTCTCTTAATTACCTGCCTTGCCCTTATTATACATACATAATGTACACTTGATCATACCGTTATATAACTTGCGGCGTTTGCCCGCGCGTGCGCCCAGCAGACGTTCAGCCTCTTCGTCGCTTGTGAGCAGGCTCAGCCGCCATACGCCGTTTGCGCGCCATGTCTCGCCGAAATCGCGCAGCAGTTCCTGAGACTGGCGCTTTTCCATGAGCCGCTCGCCGTAGGGCGGGTTTGTGACAATCACGCCGTCCGACGTGCTTCGCGCAAACCTGCGCGCGTCCGCGACGGAGAACTCGATAAGCCCGTCTACGCCCGCGCGCTGAGCGTTTTCGCGCGCCAGGGCCACGGCCGCCGGGTCGATGTCCGACGCACAAATATGGTAGTCGCCGTTGAACTCCCTGGCACGCGCGCTCTCGCGCTCATTGGCCCAAATATCGCGCGGCAAGGTCGGCCAGCGCTCCGCGGCGAAGCGGCGGTTCACCCCCGGCGCGCGGCCCTTGGCGGCAAGCGCAGCCTCGATTGCAATCGTACCGCTGCCGCAGAACGGGTCGCACAGTTCGCCCTTTCCCCGGTAGCCGGAGATATCTACAATCGCAGCGGCGAGCGTCTCGCGCAGCGGGGCGGCGACATGCCCCGGGCGGTAGCCGCGCTTGTGCAGGGCGGTTCCGGACGTGTCGAGGTAGACGCGGCACTCGTCCTTCAATATTGAAAAGCGTATCTTATATTCTGCGCCCGTCTCCGGCAGCCACTCGAGCGCATAGCGCGACCCCAGGCGCGAGGCCGCAGCCTTCTTGATTATCCGCTGGCAGTCCGGCACGGAGTGCAGCTCGCTGTTCAGGCTCCAGCCCTCGACCGGGAAGGCCGCGTCGCGCTCCAGCCAGTCCTCAAACGGCAGAGCCCTGACGCCCTCGAAGAGCTCGTCAAACGTGCGCGCCGGGAAGGCCCCCAGCAGCAGAAGTATGCGTTCGGCAAAGCGCGAGCGTATATTCGCGCGTGCAAGGCCGGAAAAATCCGTTGTAAAACGCACCCGTCCGTTTTCCGGCGCGACATTTTCCATGCCCATGTGCCTCAGCTCGTTGCCCAGCGGCCCCTCAAGGCCGAAAAGGCAGCTTGCCGCCAGCTCCAGGCGTCCGCCGTGCGCGTCAGCATACATGTCCATCCACCTCAACCCATATGTTTCGACAGTTTACGCGTATTAAGAATACATTATTTTTTTAAATTTGTAAACAAGCTCTTTATTCAGTGCATTTGCTCGAAAACCATACGACTTATTAGACAAAATACACGGTTATTATGGGCCATAATGCTGTCATTTTCTTAGAATTTGACAAAAAGATATTGATTATTTTGGATGTTAGCGATATATTATGAATTGTTCATGATTTATTCATGGTTTCCCCGAGCGTATCTCCGTCGGAAAGCGCCGGGCAAAAATTTATAAGGCTGCCATGCAGGCAAAAGGGGTGCCCCTTTTGCCGCTCCGGGTTCCCCGGAGGTGGCTGCGGCGGGGCTTCGTCCCGTTGAGCACAGCATGAAAACCCAAGCACTGAGGGCTGAGGGGCCCTCTCGGCGCCCTGTCTGCCGATCTATGGCGGCGGCAGGGGCGTGCTTGATTTTTCATACGAGCCATACCGTAAGAGAGGAACAAAACTAAAAGGAGTGTGAGTTTATGGTAACTTTCATCATCGGTCTGGTCATTCTGTTCGTCGGTGCAATACTTTACAGTAAGCTCTGTGAGCATGTTTTTGGTCCCGACGACCGTCAGACCCCTGCTTACACCAAGCAGGACGGCGTTGACTACGTTCCCATGCGCGGCTGGAAAAACAGCCTCATCAACCTTCTGAACATTGCAGGCACCGGCCCCATCCTTGGACCCATCCAGGGCATCCTCTTCGGACCCCTTGCCTTCATCACCATACCCATCGGCAACGTGATAGGCGGCGCCATGCATGACTACTTCAGCGGCATGATCTGTTTGCGTGACGGCGGTACCCAGATGCCCGACATGATAAAGAAGTATTCCAACAAAGGCATCTTCACTGTCTACAACATTTTCCTGTGCCTGTTGCTCCTGCTCGTAGGTGCGGTGTTTGTTTACACGCCCGGCGACATAGCTGCAACTCAGGTCTTTGGGCGTTCCGGCGCGGTCACTGACTGGGCCACCTGGGTTATCTACGGCGTCATCTTCCTGTACTACCTGGTCGCCACAGTGTTCCCGATTGACGCGATAATCGGTCGCATCTATCCGATCTTCGGCGCCATTCTGCTCTTCTCCGCCATCGGCGTCTTTGTCGGCATCTTTGTCAAACAGTACCCGCTCCTTGAGCTGTGGGGAGACTGGAGCAGCGAATACTTCAACTACGGCGCATTCTTTGGCTCTGTCTTTGGTGACGGCGGAACCGGCGCTACCGATGCCGCTGTAGCTCAATTTGGTGAATTTACCGCTGTGGGCGGTCACTTCCTGCCCGTATTTTTTGTCACGGTCGCGTGCGGCATTCTGTCCGGTTTCCACTCCACTCAGACTGCCATCATTTCCCGTACCATGAAGAGCGAGCGCCAGGGCCGCACCACCTTCTACTGGATGATGATCCTTGAAGGCTTTATCGCCATGGTCTGGGCCGCGGGCGCCATGGGTGTTTACAACCTCGGCCTGCAACAGGCTAACGCCAGTATCGCTACCAGCACTGTCGGCGTCGTCTGCAAGGACATCCTCGGCAACGTCGGCGGCACGATAGCCATTCTCGGCGTTATCGTCCTGCCCATCACCTCCGGCGACACGGCCCTGCGCTCCCTGCGTATGTCCCTCGCCGACACCTTCCACCTCGACCAGAAGAGTAATGCCAAGCGCCTGATGCTCGCCGTACCGGTATTTATTATCGTTGCCGCCCTCATAGTCTGGGCCAAGTTCGACAACAACGGCTTCAACACCCTGTGGCGTTACTTCGCTTGGAGCAACCAGACCCTCAGTCTATTTGCCTTCCTCTCCATCACCATTTGGATGTTTGAGAACGGCAAAAGCAAGTATGTATGGATTCCCCTGATCCCCGGCTGCTTCTACGCTTTCATCTGCTCGACCTACATCGCCAACGCCTCCATCGGCTTCAATCTGCCATGGAACGTCGCCTACATAATCGGCGTTGTATTCGCGGTGGCTTATGTTGTCGCCCTTGTTGCTTACGGCAGAAAGCGCAGCAAGAGGGTTCTCAGCGCTGCCTAACTCAGAATAACGGTCCTTCCGCGGCCCATAGAACGCGGAAGGGCAGCAGAAAGGAAGGCTCCCGAGGGAGCCTTCCTTTTTACGTTGCCGCAGATTATTTCACGGCCGGCATGGCTATTATGCGCTTTACGTCGCCCGGCGCGAGCTTTATGACGCGGCGGTCGTAGGTGATAAGCCCGTTGAGCTCGTTTTCCACGTCAGTGAGCTGGGTGTAGACGGCCGCGGCGAGGCCCTGCATGCAGCCCGGGCGTATCTGCCCGTCGTAGAGCAGCGTGAGGGCGCGGCGGAACTTCTCCTGGTTGTCGAACTTCTTGTAGCCAAAGGGCTTGCCATCCCGGGCGTGGCCCTCTATCGGCAGCGTGTAGCCGCCGAACTCGCTGAGCACGACGCAGCGGCCGGCTTTGTCCGGCTTGTACTTGTAGTCGTCAAAGTAGAGGTGTATGCTGCGGACTTCTCCCGTGCCCTGGTCGTGCCAGCCGCTCGTGCGGTCGATTATGCGCGTGGAGTCGAGCTCCAGCACGGCCTCGGCGCACTTGTCGGAGTCAAACTGGCCCCAGCCCTCGTTGAAGAGCACCCAGGTCACGATGCTCGGGCAGTTGTAGAGGTGCGAGACCATGTCCAGCAGCTCTTCACGAAATTCCGCACGGCCCTTTTCGTCTTTCCTGGCAAATTTGCCGTACTTGTCGTCCCGGCTGTGGCTGCCGGTCAGCAGCGGCGCGCTCACGGTCATGGTCGAATAGCTCCCGCCGCCGTTCGGCATGTCCTGCCAGACGAGCATGCCCAGCCTGTCACAGTGGTAGTACCAGCGCAGCGGCTCGACCTTGACGTGCTTGCGCAGCATGTTGAAGCCCATGGCTTTGGCCGCGGCGATGTCAAAAACAAGCGCCTCGTCGCCCGGCGCGGTGTAGAGCCCGTCGGGCCACCAGCCCTGGTCGAGCAGGCCGTTTTGGAAGTAGGGCTTGCCGTTGAGCATCAGGCGCTTTACGCCGTTCCTGTCCTCCCGAACGCCCACTGAGCGCAGCGCAAAGTAGCTCTCGACCCGGTCGTCGCCCATGGCGAGCTCGACCTTGTAGAGATACGGGTCCTCCGGCGTCCAGGCGTGCGTCTCGCGCAGCTTTAAAAGCGCCGGTGTGCCGGCCTCAAAGTCGTAAGCGTCGCCGTCAATCACCGCGCGCACGCTCCCCTCGCCCATGACGAGCAGCTCGACCGCGCCGTCGTCGAAATGCGGCGTTATAAACAGCGAGCTGATGTAGTTTTCCGGCACACTCTCGCACCAGACCGTCTGCCAAATGCCGCTCACCGGGCTGTACCAGATGCCGCCCGGCTTGAGCTTCTGCTTGCCGCGGGTGTGATAGCTCCTGTCCGTGTCGTCGCGGACGCGCACGACAAGCGTGTTCTCCCCCTCGGCGAGCAGCTCGGTTATGTCCGCCAAAAACGGGAGATACCCACCCGTGTGAACGCAGGCGTCGAGGCCGTTCACCCACACGCGCGAGGTCTGGTCCACCGCGCCGAAGTGCAGCAGCACCCGGCCGACGTTAAAGCCCTCCGGCAGAGTGAAGGTCCGGCGGTACCAGAGGTACTCGCCCGGCTGGAGCACGCGCCCCACGCCCGAGAGAGCGCTCTCCAGCGGGAATGGCACGACGATCTCGCCGTCGTACTCCTCCGGTTCGGCGTTCGCCGTGGTCACGGCATAGTCCCACACGCCGTTCAGGATCAAATAGCTCTCGCGCTTGAGCTGTGGCCGTGGGTACTCGGGCAGCGGATGCTCGCGGTCGAGCGACTCGCCCCATTTCGTCATCAGCATGAGGGTCCTCCATTCAAGCGGCCGGCGGCCGCACTGTTTTCTTATATTGTACACCAAACCCGGCGCTTTGGAAAGACGGCAATTTCAAGGCGAGTGCAGGAACGCAAAAACGCTACAAATTTAACAAATTAAAGCGCGGCACAAAAAATGTAAATTCCTCACGCAACGATGCGATAATTTACATTAATTTCTATTATTCTTGCATTTGTCAATGTTTTCTCAAGATTGTTAAGAAAAAATCTTGGAAAAATGGCGTATTTGCGTCATTATCGCTGGACACAAATTCGCAAACGTGATACTATTATTCAGCTGTAAGAAATTCGAGAGGTGATGCTCATGCCCTATAAGTATTATGGCGGTGTTCACCCGGACTATGCAAAGACCGCAAGCAAGACCCCTGTGCGGCCTATAGCTCCGCCAAAACAGGTCGTGCTGCCGATGGTACAGCACATCGGCGCGCCTGACCAACCCACGGTAAAGGTGGGAGACACTGTGACTGTGGGTCAGGTCATCGGCACCAACGACGCGCCTGTCTCCGCCCCCGTCCACGCAACCGTATCCGGAAAGGTTGTAGCCGTTGAGCCCAGACGTCACATGCTGGGCGATATGGTCATGTCTGTCGTCATTGAAAACGACTTCCAGGACACTCCCTGCGAGGACATGAAGCCGTTGACTGAAGAACAGCTCAAGGACCCTGCAGCGATAATCCAGCGGATACGTGACGCCGGCGTCGTCGGCATGGGCGGCGCCATGTTCCCGACTGCGTTCAAGATTCAGGGCGCCATCGGCAAGGTCGACACGCTTATCATCAACGGCGCCGAGTGCGAGCCGTATCTCTGCGGCGACCACCGCACCATGCTCGAGCACCCCGAGGAGCTGCTCAAGGGCATCGAGCTCGTGCGTATCGCCCATGGACTTGACAAGTGCTACTACGGCATTGAAAAGAACAAGCAGGACGCGATAGATCTGCTCAACAGCCTCGACCCGGCCAAGTACGGCGTCGAGATCGTCCCCGAGGTGGTCAAGTACCCCCAGGGCGCCGAGAAGATGCAGGTCAAGGCCAACACCAACCGTGAGGTCAAGCCCGGCGGGCTGCCGAGCGGCGTGGGCTGCAACGTCGTGTCCACCTACACGGCCTACTCTATCTACCGCGCGTGCTATGAGGGCGTGCCCTCGATAGAGCGCGTCGTCACCGTCGCGGGCGACTGCGTCCCCGAGGCGCAGAACCTGCTGGTGCGCTTCGGCACCCCGCTCGAGCACATCTTCGCCGAGGCGGGCGTGGACATGGACCGCGTCGAGCGCATCTGCATGGGCGGCCCCATGATGGGCATCTGCGTGGCCGACCCCAGCGCCGGTTCCGTCAAGGGCGCGAGCGGCCTGCTGCTCTTCAGTAAGGACATGAACCGCGAGAGCGAGACGCCGACATGTATCCGCTGCGGCAACTGCATCGCGCACTGTCCCATGAAGCTCGAGCCCATGTTCATGTACATGTACGTCCAGAAGGGCGACCTCAAGAAGATGGAAGAGTATCACGTCATGGACTGCTTCGAGTGCGGTTCGTGCTCCTGGGGCTGCCCCGGCCGTCTGCCGCTTACACACACCTTTAAGCTCGGCAAGGCCATGCTCAACGCGCACTACGCCGAGGAGAAGGCCAAGGCTGAGGCCGCCAAGGTCAACGCCGCGGCCGCCGCCGAAAAAGCCACGGCGGCTGTCGGAGCCGGAAAGGAGGTTCAGGCGTAATGGAAGAAAAGAAATTGTTCAAAGTAACGTCGAACCCCATCCTGCGGACTGCCTGCGGCACCGACAAGATCATGCTCGACGTCATAATCGCGCTTGTGCCCGCCCTGGGCGTCGGTGCTTACATGTTCGGCATGAACGTCGCCGTACTGCTGGTGGTGAACGTCGCCGCCTGCGTGTTCTTTGAGTGGGGCTACCGCAAGCTGCTCAAGAAGAACACGACCGTCGGAGACCTCTCCGCCGTCGTCACCGGCGTGCTTATCACCTGCGTGATGCCCGCCGCCGCCCCCTGGTGGGTAGGACTTATCGGCTCGTTCTTCGCCATAGTCGTTGTCAAGCAGCTCTACGGCGGCATCGGCAAGAACTTCCTCAACCCGGCGCTCGCGGCCCGCGCTTTCATGTCCGCCGCCTACGCCGCGCACATGACCAGCTGGGCCGTACCCGCCACCCTGCGCACCGTGGTCGACGCGACCACGATGTCCACCCCGCTCAGCTACCTCAACGCCGGCGAGGCGCTGCCCGAGTACTTCAACCTGGGCAACATGTTCCTCGGCGGCATCCCCGGCAGCATCGGCGAGATCAGCGCCCTCGCGCTGCTTATCGGCGGCGCTTACCTGCTGATACGCAAGGTTATCACCTGGCGCATCCCCGTCACCTTCATCGGCACTGTCGCCGTGCTTACCCTTATCTTCGGCCACGAGGGCTACGGCAACTTTGAGTGGATGCTCTACAACCTGCTCTCCGGCGGCCTGCTCCTCGGCGCGTTCTTCATGGCGACCGACTACTCGACCAGCCCGGTGAACCTGGGCGGACAGCTCCTCTACGGCGTAGGCTGCGGCGCGATAACCGTGCTGATACGTTACTTCGGTTCCTATCCTGAGGGCGTCAGCTACGCCATCCTCGTCATGAACTGCTGCGCGTGGGCCATAGACAAGGGCTTCAGGCCGCGTCAGTTCGGCATGACGAAGGAGGACATCAAGGCCAAGAAGGC
>CAYXVA010000031.1:0-9249 GCA_964467975.1 uncultured Oscillospiraceae bacterium
ACGGTGGTCATGAGGCCCTCGACGATGCCGAAGTTGTCGTTAATGACCTTGGCGAGAGGCGCGAGGCAGTTGGTAGTGCAGGAAGCGTTGGACACGACGGTCATGCTGGGGTCATACTTGTCCAGGTTGACGCCGCAGACGAACATCGGGGTGTCGTCCTTGCTGGGGCCGGAGAGGACAACAACCTTGGCGCCGGCGTCCAGATGCGGCTGAGCGGCTTCCTTGGTCAGGAACTTGCCGGTGCACTCGAGGACGTAATCCACGCCCAGCTCGCCCCAGGGCAGCTTGGAAGGATCGCGGGAGTCAAGCAGCTTTACGGTCTTGCCGTTGACGACGAGGTTGCCGTCCACGACCTCGACGGTGCCGTTGAAACGGCCGTGTACGGAGTCGTACTTCGTGACGTAGGCAAGCTGTTCGGGCTTCTTGTCCGGCGCGTTGACGGCGACTATCTCTATATCGTCGCGGACAATGCCGGCGCGGAAGACGAGGCGGCCAATGCGCCCAAAGCCGTTGATGCCAATTCTGATCATGATAATTCCTCCATATCTGAAAATGGTTTTTACAAGCGATATTTTAGCCGCGTTCATTTTATAACATTCGTCCGCAAATTTCAATACCTATTTGCAATATTCTAAACATTCCATACGTTTTGTAGCCATTGCCAATTTTTTAGTCTGTGCAAAAGGCCCGAGTCGGCATATCATAATATATAAAGCGTTGAGGCGGCGCCGGACTTGGAGTTTGAATGTCGAATACTGTTGTTTTTTATCAAAAATGCTGTTATGATAAATACATTATTACTTTATCGCAGACAGGGTATAGATACCGGGAGCGCCCGGAGAGAGCGAGGATTAGATGCTGGATATAAACGCTTTAAAGGTTTTGCTTGAGCCGGTCCCGGATGCGGCGGTTGGGGTTGTGGACGCAACCATATGCCTAATGAACCAGGCGGCCAGGGATCTTGTGGGCGACAGGACGGGGGAGAGGGCCGGTGCGCTCTTGCCTCAGGAGGTTCTGGAGATGGACACGTGCGCTATCGCGGATACCGTTATTGGCGGCGTACGGCTGTGCATCCAGAGTGCGTCGGCCGGCGGAGTGAGCTTGTATTACCTTTCCAGGGCCTATGATAAGGGCGCGTCGCCCATTTCGGGCAGCGAGCGTGAGAGGGGGGCGCTCTTCTCTGAACTTTCCACACTGATGGACGCGGTGCGTGACGTGCTGCTGAATCTGGAGGGAGAGCACGGAGCGGCGCGTACTTCGGCGTCAAAGGCGCTGCGCTCCTCGTGCATCGTGAGCCGTGCGCTGGTCGGCGGCGCGGCCGTTGAGTACATTGAAAAGGGCGATATCGTTCCGCAGCTCGAGCGCGTCTCGGCCTCGAGCCTGGGCGAGGAAATAGTGAACACCGTCCGCTATTTTGCCCAGCCTAAGGGCATTGAAGTGGCCTATGGCGGCGGGAAAGACGTCTATGGCACCTTTGACGTCTATTGGACAGAGGTGGCGCTGTTCAACATCCTGTCCAACTGCCTGATACGCATTGGCTCGGGCGGTTCGCTCACGTTGAGTGTGCAGGGCACGCCGGACAGGGTGACGTTCACTGTCGACGCCGCGGGGCCGCCTTCGGGCGAAGCCGGAGACGAGCAGGGACTGAGGATAGCCCGGGCCATAGCCGCGCTGCACGGCGGCACATGTATAGGCAACAACGCGATAGAGGGCGAGTCGCACTTTCGCGTGAGCTTGCCCGTGGCGGAAACGGGCGACGACGGCTTGCGTGCGGCCCAGCTGACATACGGCAAGCCGGACAACATGATGGTGCTGACCCAGCTGTCGGCGTGGTTGAAGGCGGATGATTATGACCCCAAGCTGTTGGATTGAGGTGCAATATGCGAGTTGACAAATTCCTGAAAGTTTCGCGGCTCATAAAGCGCCGCACGGTTGCAAACGAGGCCTGCGACGGCGGGCGCGTGTCTATAAACGGCCGCGTCGTCAAGGCCAGCGCCGAGGTCAAGCCCGGCGACAGGCTCTCCGTGGCCTTCGGCGAGCGCACGCTGACGGTGGAGGTCGTCTCGGTAGACGAGCACGCCTCAAAGGCGGACGCGCCGGCCATGTACCGTGAAATATAACGCCGAGCCTTTGTCGGTTCGACCAAAACCACCCCGGGGAAGAGCTCAATTCTTTGTGAAGTTTCGGGCAAAATGCTTGCATTTTGCCCGAAGTCTGTTATACTTGTATCAGAGTTCGTTCCACCAAGTGTGAAGGGGGAAGATTGATGATAATAGTGTACAGTTCCAATACCGGGTACACAGAGCAGTATGCCAAGCTGCTCGGCAAGGCGCTGGAGCTGCCCTCCTACAAGCTGGGCAGCGTGCCGGATTGCCACAAGGGGGCCGAGGTCATATATCTGGGCTGGCTCTTTGCGGGCACCATAGTCGGGTATAAGAAATGCGCGCGGCATTACAGAGTGAGGTGCGCAGCCGGCGTGGGCATGAGCCCGCCGACGCCGGAATTGGCCGAGGGATTGCGCACCACAATGAAGGTACCCACCGGTATACCTGTCTTTTATCTCCAGGGCGGCTTTAATATGGGCAAACTCAAAGGCCCCATGAAGCTGGTTATGAAGGTCAAGTGCAAGGAGATTGCCGGCAGGCTCAGCGCAAAGCCGGAGCTTACCGAGGCCGAGCGCGCTACCCTGGAGATGACTCAGGGCGAGCGCAGCGTGGTATGTACCGAGAATTTGGCCGAGATCATCGCTTGGTACAGGTGAGAGACGCTGTGAATCTCAAAATCCGGACGGCAGAGCCGTCCGGATTTTTACTTGACTTGTTGTTCGCTCTGCGCGCCGCCGCCAAGCGATTCGGCGAGCTGTGAGAGCGCCACGGCAAGCTCGCCGGAAAACTCGGCGCTGTCCGACGACGCCTCGATTATCAGCTCGCTTGCGCCGGAGCTCGGCGCAATCCGCGCCGCGCAGTGCGGCGATGTTATCGTCAGGCCGTCGGTGAAGTCGGCGCCGCAGTCCATCAGGCTCGTGCTGACGGCACGCATCAGCTTGGCCCGGTCGGCGCAGGGCACGTGCAAGGTGCGCTTCTGCTTGCCGGGCAGAGGCTTCGGCGGCTTTGCGTCCCCGGCAGGCTTCGGTGTCTGCGGCGTGAAGGCGGCGGAGTCCGGCAGACGCAGCCGGCCGTCGAGCGCGTCGATGCAGCACTGGAAGTACGCTCGGGGCGTGCCGACGTCGCACCAGTAGCCGTCGAGCAGCGCGCCGTGTATCTTCTCGCCGTTTTTGAGCAGCAGCGGGAACAGGTCCGCAGCAAAGTCGAACATCTTGCCGTCGGGCACATACTCCATGGCGCGCGGCGACACAATGTAAATGCCCGTGCTCACGAGGTCCGAGACCACGTGGCCCCAATCCGGCTTCTCGATAAAGCAGCGCACGTCTCCGTTTTCGTCCGGCACGGCGAGCCCATAGCGCAGCGGCTCGGCGCACTCGTAGAGCGCGACCGTCACGGCGGCGCCGGACGCGCCGTGCTCGGCTATCAGGCGCGTGAGGTCGCCGTCGCAGGCCGCGTCTCCGCTCATCACGAGGAAGTCCTCGCCGCCTATGACGTCCATACAGGCTTTCACGCCTCCGGCTGTGCCCAGGGGCTGTGTCTCGACGCGCCAAGTTATGTTAACTCCAAACGCGTCCCCGTCGCCGAAATAGTCCATGATAGGGCCGGGGTTATAGCGCAGCGTGGCGCAGATGTCATATATTCCGTTTTCCTTGAGCAGCTCGATGCAGCGCTCCATGAGCGGCTTGCCGAGCAGCGGCACCATCGGTTTGGGGAGATCGCCGGTCACGGCTTTGAGGCGTTTTCCCTCTCCTCCCGCCATAATAACAGCTTTCATGCCCTTATTATTTGCCGGTATATGCGAAATATTGTTGTAAAGATACGCCACTTTATGTTATAATATTAAACTAGTGTAATAATGACCAATTTTGCGATTCTCATCTCTGATTGCAGGCATTACAGAGGGAGCTGGTGTGTTTGAATAAAAAATTTCAAAGGCTGGCTGAGCCGAGCGGGAGGATGTACCTCTTCGTCCTGGTGGCGTTTGCGGCGGCGACTCTGCTGTTCGGCGAGTATATACTCGCGGCGGTGGAGGGTGCTGTGCTCCTGCTGCTTATTATTACCTCGCTGTTCATCGGCCGGCGCCGCCGCCGCGAGCTCATGGAGTACATCGAGTCCGTCACCTACGACGCGGACACGGCGAAGAACAATACGCTCTTGAATTTTCCGCTGCCCATGGCGGTGTTTTCGCTCAACGACTTGCGGGTAATTTGGGCCAATCAGATATTTTTCAACATGTGCGGCGTCTCGGGCTCGCGCTTTGAAGCGAGGCTGGACACGCTTGTTCCGGAGTTTTCCGCCAAGTGGCTGCTCGAGGGCAAGACCCAGAGCCCGGATTTGCTGGCCATAAACGGGCGCAAATACCAGATTCACGGCAACATCATCCGTCCCGGCGAGGAACAGGAGGAGCAGGGGCACGGCTTCATGGGCATAGCCTACTGGGTGGACGTCACCGAGTACGACGACGTGCGCATCAAGTATGAAGAGAGCCGCCCGGTCGTCGGCGTGCTGCTCATAGACAACTATGAAGAGCTGATCCGCAACCAGCCTGAGCGCGTGAAGAACGACTTGCGCGACGCGGTTGAGGACATCATAAACCAGTATTGGGAGAGCCGCGAGGCTGTTGTCCGGCGCTATGACCGCGACAGATACCTCGTCATCTTTGAAGAGCGCTTCCTCGGCGAGCTACGCACGCAGAAGTTCGCGATACTCGAGCAGGCGCACTCGGTCACGAGCCCTTCGGGCATACACGCCACGCTGTCCCTAGGCCTCGGCCACGACGGCAGCGGCTTCGCCGAGAACTGGCAGTTTGCCTCGCTCGCCGCCGAGATGGCGCTCACGCGCGGCGGCGACCAGGCTGTGGTCAAAAACCGCTTCAGCTTTGAGTTCTTCGGCGGGCGCGGCAGCGAGGTCGAGACGCGCACAAAGGTCAAGAGCCGCGTCATGGCCAACGCCCTCGCCGAGCTCATTGCCGACTCGTCGCGCGTTTTCGTAATGGGCCACAAGTACGCGGACCTCGACGCCGTCGGCGCGGACGCGGCTGTGTGCTGCATAGCGCGCAAGAAGGGCAAGCTCTGCCGCATAGTGATAGACCCGGAAAAGAACGTCTCCAAGTTGCTCATAGAGCGGCTTAAGACCGAGCCGGAGTACAAGAACGCCTTCATAACGCCGCAGGAGGCCATGCTACAGGCCGACGGGCGCAGTCTGCTCGTGGTCGTGGACACGAACCGGCCGGAGCAGGTGGAGGATTCGAACTTTCTCGCGGCCTGCAACCGCGTCGCCGTGATAGACCACCACAGGCGCGCGGCGACTTACATCCAGAACGCGGCGCTCACCTTCTATGAGCCGTACGCCTCCAGCGTCTGCGAGCTTTTGAGCGAGGTGCTCCAGGAGGTAGTGGAGCCGGAGGATATACTCCGCTGCGAGGCGGAGGCCATGCTCGCCGGCATCGTGCTGGACACGAAGAACTTCACGATACGCACGGGCGAGCGCACATTCGAGGCCGCGGCCTTCCTGCGCCGCTGCGGCGCGGACACGGTCGAGGTCAAGAAGCTGCTGCAAAACGACATGACCGACACCGTGGCGCGCTACCGGATAATGCAGAACGCCCAGCTCTACCGCGGGAACATCGCCGTCGCGGCGCCGGAAGAGCCACAGGACAGGGTTATCATCGCCCAGGCGGCGGACGAGCTGTTGAATATATCCGGCGTGGAGGTCTCCTTTGCCGTCAGTCCGACCGCGGACGGCGGCGCGAACATCTCCGCAAGGAGCATCGGCGACATAAACGTGCAGGTTATCATGGAAAAGCTCGGCGGCGGCGGCAACCGCAGCGCTGCGGCCTGCCAGATACCAAATACCACTCTGCGCGACGCGGTGAACAGCCTGTTCGCGGCGATAGACGAGTATCTGGACGGGTGACCCAAAGGCCCGCCGCCCGCGTGAGAGCGAGAAACGGGACGTTGCAGCAGCTCGCCGCACAAGGGACGTCGAGGACGCCGCCCCTTACAAAGCCCTTTTGAGACGCGGCGGCAAATTGGCAGCGCCTTTGCACAGGTGCGGCGCGCGCTGACTTGGCACCGCAGCCTCCCGGGCCGAAAAAATTAGAAAGGATGATATAAATGAAGGTAATATTCAACCAGGACGTGCGTGGTCAGGGCAAGAAGGGCGAGCTGAAAGCGGTCTCCGACGGCTACGCGCGCAACTATCTGCTTCCGCGCAAGCTGGCCAGCGAAGCCACGCCCGACATGCTCAACGCATTCAAGCTCAAGGAGAAGGCCAAGAAGGCCCAGATGGAGCGCGAGAAGGCCCAGGCCCAGGAGACGGCGAAGCGCCTCGAGGGAGTACAGGTCACGATAAGCGCCCGCGCCGGACAGGGCGGCAGGCTCTTCGGCGCCATAACCAGCCAGGAGATCGCCGACGCGCTCCGTGAGCAGCACGGCATCGAGATAGAGAAGAACAAGATAGTCCAGTCCGAGCCGATAAAGGGCTTCGGTGCCTTTGAGGTGAAGGCCAAGCTCGGTTACGAGGTCAGCGGCAAAATAAGCGTCCTCGTCGTCGAGAAGAAGTAAGCGGCCATGGACGAGCTACTCGGCAGACGGGCTCCCTATTCCGCCGCGGCGGAGCAGGCCGTGCTCGGCTCCATGCTCATAGACGCGCGCTGCGTGCCCGACGTAATAGGCCGGGTCAGGGCCGAGGACTTCTACGTCCAGGCGAACAGGGACATATTCGAGACTATCTTCGCGATGTTCTCGATGGGCCAGACCATCGACCCGGTCACGGTGCTCGAGCAGATGAAGGTGCGGGGGGTCCAGAAGGACAACTCCCAGCAGTATCTGCTCGAGCTCATGGAGATAACGCCCACGGCGGCGAACGTGCTCGAATACGCGGCCATAGTGCGTGACCGCGCGCTGCTGCGCGCCCTCGCTCAGGTCGGCGACGAGATTACGAACATGGTCTACGCCGGCGAGGGCGAGGCGGACGCCATGCTTGAAAACGCCGAGCGCAAGATATACGCCCTAAGCCGTGACCGCGACACGGGCGGGCTCACGCCTGTCGCCAGCGTCGTGCAGCGCGTGTTCGAAGCAATAAGCGAGGCGGCGGACAGCGAGAGCGCCATACCCGGCCTGAGCACCGGGCTAGGCGACCTTGACAACGCCATACTCGGCCTCAACGGCGGCGACTTCGACATAATCGCCGCGCGCCCCGGCATGGGCAAAACCAGCCTGGCTCTGAACGTGGCGCGCAGCGTGGGCAAGTCCAGCGGCAAAACGGTGGCCTTCTTCTCGCTTGAGATGAGCCGCGAGCAGCTCGTGACCAGGCTTATCTCCGCCGAGGGCCTTGTCGACGGCAAGAAGCTCCAGACCGGCCGCCTGACCGACGAGGAGTGGCGGCGCGTGGCCACGGCGGCCAGCGCGCTCTCGGCGACCGACATACGCATTGACGACAACCCGTCACTCACTGTCGCGGACATGAACGCGCAGTGCCGCAGGCTCAAGAATCTAGGGCTGGTTATAATAGACTATTTGCAGCTGATGCAGTCGGCCGGCAGCGGCAACTCCTGGTCGAACGAGAGCCGCACGCAGGCCGTCAGCGACATCAGCCGTATGATGAAGATAATGGCCAAGGAGCTGAACGTGCCTGTGCTCTGCCTGAGCCAGCTCTCTCGCGCCAATACGCAGCGGCAGAACAAGCGCCCGATGCTCTCCGACTTGCGCGAGTCCGGCGCAATTGAGCAGGACGCCGACGTCGTCCTGGCGCTGCACCGCGAGGGTTATTACGACCCCGAGTATGAGAACCCGAACGAGGTGGAGCTCATAATACTCAAAAACCGCCGCGGCGAGACAAACCCGCTTTATCTGCTGTGGCTGCCCGAGTACACGAGCTTCGCGCCGCTTGACAAGAGGCACGACGAATGAGCGATTTCGGCTTCGAAATGCTCGGCAAGCGCGTGCTCTGCGCGGTGTCGGGCGGAGCGGACAGCGTGTATCTGCTGCACCGCTGTCTCGAGGGCGCGGAGAAATACGGCTACAGCGTCTGTGTGGCGCACTACAACCACTGCCTGCGCGGGGACGAGTCGCTGCGCGACGAGCGCTTTGTCATGGAGCTGTGCGAGAGCCTTGACGTCGAGTGCCTGACCGAGAGCGGCGACGTGGAGCATTTTGCGGCCGAACACGGCCTCGGCACCGAGGAGGCCGCGCGAACGCTGCGCTACGAGTTCCTCGAGCGCGCCAGGCGCACTCTGCACGCCGAGACGATAGCCACGGCGCACTCCGCCGACGACAACGCCGAGACGATGCTCTTCGCCCTAGCGCGCGGCAGCGGGCTCAAGGGACTCGCGGGAATACCGCCGAAGCGCGGAAATATAGTCCGTCCAATGCTGGGTATCACGCGCCGCGAGATTGAGGACTACCTCGCACGGCGCGGCATAGCGCACGTCGAGGACAGCACGAACGCCTCGCTCGCCTATTCGCGCAACAGGATTCGCGCGCTGGTGACGCCGGTGCTGCGCGAAATAAACCCCGAGTTCGCCACGGCGGCCTACCGGGCAAGCCGGCTTTTGCGCTCAGACGAGGAATTCATAGACGGCCTGGCCGCGGACTTTCTCACCAAGTATCCGGACTCCCGCGTGGATGCCGCCGAGCTTGCCGCGCTGCACCCGAGCGTGAGCTCGCGCGTCGTGCGGCGCATGGCGCCTCGGGCGTTGGGTGCGAACCACGTCGAGGCGGTTTTGACGCTTGCGCGCTCCGGAAACGGCGAAATCGACGTGCCGGGGGCGCGTTTCCGCGCCGAAATGGGCAAACTTTACATCGCGGGGGAGCGCGCTGCGCTGCCCGAGCGGGAGGTCGCCATCCCCGGCGAGACCCCTCTGCCGGAGGCCGGTATCACGCTCAGCGCGGAATTTGCCGCCCCAGGCTGCGAAATTCACACTTCATTAAACACTTTTTACTTCCAATGTGAGAATATCTGTGGTACGATGTACTGCACAGCACGCAGCAATGGGGACCGTCTCAGGCCCGTTGGGCGCGGCTGTACAAAAAAGCTCTCCGACTTGTGCGCCGAGCGCGGCGTACCGGCGTCGCAGCGGGACTTGATACCGGTTCTGCGTGACGCAAGCGGCGTGTTGGCCGTCGTTGGCTTCGGCCAGGAC
>CAYXVA010000032.1:0-1458 GCA_964467975.1 uncultured Oscillospiraceae bacterium
GTGCTACCATGGCTTTGTTCTGGTTTTACTACCCACACTTAGTACAATAGAGCCCTTTTTGTTTCCGAATGTGCAGTATTGCATGCGGCAATGCCCGCATCCGACAACTGTGGGGCATGGTTTACAGCCGTCCGTGACCAGGCTGGTGAGAATTACCGGACTCCCGGGAAGCGCTTTATTTGCTCATTCCACAGTCACCAGAAAGCGGCAGTTTTCACCGCCGGTCAAGGCCGTGTGCAGGGTTTTTACTTCAATTTTTCTGCCCGGAAGCAAATTTTCGAGGACGTAGAATATGCTCTGGCGCGAGCACTCGCAGAAGTTGGGGTCAGCATTTTTTGACTTCTCCGCCTCAGGACAAACGCATCGCGGGTATCCGATTATGTATACGTGCCCCGGCTCGACCACCTCGCCGTGGAAATACGGCGTATCGCCGTACTTGGCATACTGCGCGTCGAGGCTGCATCCGCACTCCTCAAATTGTCTACGCATCTCGGGCAGTGCAGTGAATTCAATGCACTTTTCAGCTTTTTCACGGTAGTTCATATGTTCACCTCGCAGGGTCTATCGCGACCTTAACAACACCGTCGCGGCGGTTTTCGAAGAGCTCAAAGGTTGCCTCTACATCGCTGAGCGGATAACGGTGGGTTATGAGCGGCGTGGTGTCGATTTTGCCCTCGGCTATCAGGCGTAGTATCTCGTCGTAGTCGCAGCCGTCCACTCCGCCGGTCTTAAATATCAGATTCTTGCCGTACATGTCCGGAAGCGGCAGAATCTGTGCGTTGTTGTAGAGCGCCACGACTGTAACTATGGCGTTTGGTCTGGCGCACTGCCAGGAAAGCTCAAAGCTCTCGTCGGAGCCGCCGCACTCTATGACGCGGTCGGCGCCGCCATGCTCGCTGTGTGCAAGCGTGAAATCCGCAAGGCCCTCCGGCCCGGCGGTGAGCACGCCCGGATAGTGCTTTTGGACGAGCTCTAGCCGCTCCGGATGCCGGTCGCAGACGATGACGAGCTTCGGGTTTTTCAACAGGACGCAGGCGAGGGTGCAAACACCGGTCGGCCCGCCACCAATTATGAGCACGGTGTCATCGGGGCCTATCTCGCTAATCTTCGCCGCCCAGTAGCCGTGGCAAGAATGTCTCCGGTGAAAAGCGCGCTCTCGTCGCTCACACCGTCGGGTATGCAGCCCAGGCCCGTGTCCGCGTGCGGGACGCGGACATATTCAGCAAGTCCGCCGTCTATCCGGCAGCCGAGCGCCCAGCCGCCGTCCGGGTCTGTGCAGTTATTTACCCAGCCGTGTTTACAGAAGAAGCACTCGCCGCAGAAGGTCTCGACGTTCACGGCGACTCGGTCACCGGGTTTTACGCGCTCAACGGAAGTCCCGACCTCCTCTACAACGCCGACCAGCTCGTGCAGATACTGGCAAGCGTGACGCGGACGATTGCGTCTTGGCTGTCGTGC
>CAYXVA010000032.1:1558-9237 GCA_964467975.1 uncultured Oscillospiraceae bacterium
GCTCGTGCAGATACTGGCAAGCGTGACGCGGACGATTGCGTCTTGGCTGTCGTGCAGTGTGGGACGCGGCTTGTCTGCCAGCCGCAGCTCGCCGTTACCGAAATACGTGTAGGCTTTCATATTGCTCCCCAATTCAAGACGAAACGGTCTCGTCATTCGCCTTCGTGCAGGCTCGCAGAGTCAGCGGGCAAAGCCTGTATCATCTCGTTGAACTCAGCTTCGTCGATTATCTTCACGCCCAGCTCCTGGGCCTTGGTCAGTTTGCTGCCCGCGGCCTCTCCTGCTAGGACGTAGGTGGTCTTTTTGCTGACGGAGCCGCTCACCTTGCCGCCGAAGGACTCTATAATCTGCGCGGCCTGGTCGCGAGTATAGGTCGGGAGCGTGCCGGTTAGGACGAAGGTCTGACCACGGAAGCGCTCGTCCTGGACCGTCTCGGTACTCTCAAAGCTGACACCCGCCTCGCGAAGCAAACGAATCTGGTGCTGCGACTGTTCAAGTGCGAACCAGTCCACAATGTTCTTCGCGGTTATCTCGCCGATATCCGGGATGTTTTGCAGCTCCTCCTCGCTCGCCGCCATCAGCTTATCGAGCGTGCCGAAGTGCGCGGCGAGCACCTTTCCGGCCTTAGAGCCGACCTGACGGATTCCGAACGCGCACAGTAAGCGGGCAAGGCCCGCTTTTTTGCTGTTTTCGATGGCATTTATGAGGTTTTCGGCCGATTTCTTGCCCATTCGGTCGAGTTTTGCGATGTCCTTTGCATTCAGGTAATAGATACCCGCCGGGGTGGTGAGCAGCCCCGCGCCAATGAGGTTTTCGGCCACGCTCTCGCCGAGGCCTTCGATGTCCATAGCCTCGCGGGAGGCAAAGTGGACGATATTCCTCATCCGCTGCGCCGGGCACTCCGCGCCCGTGCAGCGCAATGCCGCGCCGTCCTCGTCGCGGACTATCGGCGCGCCGCACTCCGGGCAAGTGTCCGGCAGATGATACGGCGCCGCGCCCTCGGGGCGCTTTTCCTTGACGACCTCGAGCACTTCGGGGATAATCTCCCCCGCCTTGCGCACGCGCACGGTGTCACCGATACGCACGTCGAGCTTGTCTATGAAGTCCTGGTTGTGCAGCGTGGCGTTTGTGACCGTCGTGCCCGCGAGGCATACGGGCTCTATGACGGCCTTGGGCGTCAGCACTCCGGTGCGGCCCACTTGCACGACGATGTCCTTGACGACGCTTTCCTTGACCTCGGGCGGGTACTTGTACGCCGCAGCCCAGCGCGGGGCCTTTGCCGTACTCCCCAGCTGCTGGCGCTGGGCGATGGAGTTAATTTTCACGACTGCGCCGTCGATGTCGTAGGGGTAACGGTCCCGGTGCTCGCCTATGTCGGTTATGAGCTTGCAGCACTCGTCTATGGACGAGCATATCGTGTGCGGCACGGCGTAGAAGCCGTAACTTGCGAGGGCCTCGAGCGTCTCACCGTGGGTCTCAAACGTGACGCCCTCGGCCTTTTGGATGTTGAAAACGCAGATGTCGAGCTTGCGCGAGGCGGCGACCTTCGGGTCCTGTTGGCGCATGCTGCCCGCAGCGGCGTTGCGCGGATTTGCAAGGAGCTGCTCTCCCCTCTCGGCGCGCTTGGCGTTGAGCTCTTCGAACACCTCGCGCGACATGTACACCTCGCCGCGGACGATAAGCCGCGCAGGGGCATTTTTGAGCGTCTTGGGCAAGTTGCGGACGGTACGGAGGTTTTCAGTCACGTCCTCGCCGGTCACACCGTCGCCGCGCGTAGCGCCGCGGACAAAGACGCCGTTTTCGTACTCGAGAGACATGGAGAGCCCGTCAATTTTCGGCTCCACGCTGTACTCACGTTCGCCGAGCGACGAGACCATGCGCTCGTCAAAGGCGCGCAGCTCGTCAAAGCCGAACACGTCGTTCAGGCTTTCCAGCGGTACCTCGTGCGTGACGGGGGCAAAGGTGCTCTTCGCCGTGCCGCCGACGTGCTGCGTCGGCGACTTGGGGTCGTAAAACTCCGGGTGTGCGGCCTCAAGCTCCTCCAAACGCCGCAGCAGCGCGTCGTACTCGAAGTCCGAAATTATCGGCGCGTCCTCGTCGTAATAGTGGCGGTTGTGCTCCTCTATCTCTCGGCGCAGGGCTTCTATCTCGCGTTTAACATCGTCCATTGTCTAACCTCTCAATTTGAATTACCCCAACTGAGGTATGTCTGCGGCACGTCACCGAGCAGCACAGTCTCGGCGATAAGGATCTCGCTCACGACCTGCGTAGAGACGGTCTGCCAGGGCATTATCACGTCTATGTCCACGACGACGTCGAGCTTTATCTGGTGCTTGGTCTGGTTTATCCCGGCGTCGGTGAGCTCGTTTCTAAAGTCGACGTGCGAGCTTGTGAGCATCGTGATGTCCACGGGTATCTCGGGCCCCTTGCCGAGCAGGAGGCTCGAGCCGAGGACATTGCCTATCGGTATGCTCAGTGAAAGCTCGCCGCCGTCTGCGGCGTGGACTATATCGCTCAGCAGCTCGCTGCTCAGGGCGTTTATTCGCGCCATGTTTGTTCGCACGGCGGTCACTGTGCCGTTTGCCCCGTAGTCGAGCTGAACGAAGTAGTCATAGTCGTAGCTGCCTTCGGCGAATTTGCGGCTTATTGTGTCGTTGATGCACAAAGTCATCAAGTCCGTGGCGTCGGAGAGCACCATCTGGCACGAGAGTTCGCGGAAGTAGGCTATGCTCTTGATTGCCACGGCGGCAAGTATTGCCAGCACGACCGTGAGTATCACAATCAGCTTGCTTCCGCGGCTCATTTTCGGCAGGTGCACGTCGAGATACAACGGCCGCCTTCGCATACGTCTGGGCATGGCATTTCACCCCCAGACTATGTATATTCAGACTATTTGTCCAGCATTTCCGCAATCGCGTTCATGACGCCGAGCTTGCCGGACTCGTAGGTGAGTCCGCCCTGCAAAAACGCGAAGTACGGCTCGCGCATGGGCCCGTCGCACGAGATCTCAATCGAGCTGCCCTGTATGAACGCCCCGGCGGCCATTATGACCTCGTCGGCGTAGCCGGGCATCGCCCAGGGCTCCGGCGTAACATACGAGTCGACGGGCGAGCCGGACTGTATGCCCTTGCAGAAGCGCTTTAGGTTCTCCGGCGTCTCGAGCGTTATAGTCTGTATGATGTCGCTGCGCTTTTCCATAGGCCCCGGCTCAGTCTTGAACCCTAGTTCCTCAAGCATGGCGGCGCAGAGCGCGGCGGTCTTGAGCGCCTGAGCCGTCGTGTGCGGGGCCATGAAGAGTCCCTGGAAAAGCGAGCGGTTATTCCCCAGCGTGGAGCCGCACTCCCCGCCTATGCCGGGCACGGTCAGGCGGAAGGCGGCGCGCTCGACAAGCTCCTCCCTGCCCGCGACATAGCCGCCCGTGGGCGCAAGGCCTCCGCCCGGGTTTTTGATGAGCGAACCGGCGATAAGGTCCGCGCCCACCATCGTGGGCTCTCTCGTGTCCGTAAACTCACCGTAGCAGTTGTCGACGATGCAGACGGTGTCCGGCGAGACAGCCTTTATCGTGTCGATGATCTCGCCTATCTCATCGACCGTCAGCGCCTTTCTCGCGTCGTAGCCGCGGGAGCGCTGTATGAGCGCAGCGGCGGGCTTGAGGCCGTCCGCGGCGCAGCGTATGCCCTCGAGTTCCGGCCCGCCGTCGAGCGTCTCGACCTGGTGATAGCCCACGCCGTAAAAGGCCAGCGAACCAAAGGCGTCGCCGGATATGCCTATGGCCGTGCGCAGCGTATCATACGGCGCGCCCATCGTGGAGAGCAGTATGTCGCCTGGCTTGAGCGCGGCGAAAATGGCGCTGGTAATGGCGTGCGTGCCGTTCACGAAGCCTATGCGCACCAGCGCGCTCTCCGCGCCGAAAACACGCGCCCAGACCTTGTCAAGCGTCTCGCGGCCCAGATCGTCGTAGCCGTATCCGGTCGTGCCCGCGAAGCAGGCGTCGGAGACGCGAAACTCCTGGAACGCCTCCATGACGCGCTCGGTGCACTTCATACTGACCTCGTCTATCTCGGCAAAGCGCGGCGCGAGGCGGCTTTCGCATTTCGCGGCGAGGTCTCTCACGCTTTGCGGTATCTCACTCGGTTTCATTTCCCTCAAACTCCAATACTATTTTTCTGAATGTGTCGCCGCGCTCAGCGAAGTTCTTGAACCGGTCGAAGCTCGAGCACGCAGGGCTGAGCAGTATTACGTCGCCCGGTATAGAGTGCTCGCGCGCCTCAAGCACAGCGGTCTTGAGGTCGGGCACGATGTATATCGGCAGGCGCGACGGGTCATAGAACACGCTCCTGCGCACGGCCTGAGCTATCTGCCCGGCTGTGTCGCCGGTCAGGTAGAGCGCCTTTACGCGCTCGGCTATCTCGTCCGCCAGCGTGTCGAAACTCACGTGCTTGTCGTGGCCTCCCGCAATCAGGATTGGTTTTGTGCGCATGGCGCGCAGCCCGGCTATCGTGCGCGTCGGGCTCGTGGCGATAGAGTCGTTGATGTACGACACGCCGTCCAGCTTGCGTATGAGCTCGAGCCTGTGGCGCACGCCGCCGTATTTGCGGGCCACGGCCCGGCACATCTCCGGCGAAACCATGCCGTCAACTGCCGTGAAGGCGGCCATATAGTTCTCCACGTTGTGCTCGCCGGGCAGGAGTATCTCCGTCTCGGGGATGATTGCCTCCACCTCGTAGCCGCGCGAGCAGTAAATCATGCCGTCGCGGCAGAAAACGCCGTTTTTCACCGTCTCACGGCGCGAGAACTGCAATACGCGGCTGTGCGCCTCGGCGGCAAAGCGGGCGGTGATGGCGTTGTCGGCGTTGAGCACGAGCACGTCGTCCGGCCTCTGGTTGATGAAAATGCGCTTTTTCGCCTCGATGTAGTCCTCGTAGGTGGGGTGCTTGTCGAGGTGGTTCGGCGATACGTTCGTCACGACCGCGACATTGGGGCGTATGTCGATGCTGTGGAGCTGGAAGCTCGATAGCTCGAGCACAGCGACGTCGTCGGGATGTATATCCGGGATTTCACAGAGCAGCGGCTTGCCTATATTGCCGCCCAGGTGTACGCGCTTGCCGGCTGCACGAAGCAGCTCGGCGATTATCGAGCTTGTCGTGGTCTTGCCGTCGGAGCCGGTGATGCCTATGGTACGGCAGGGGCAGAGCTGGAAGAACGCCTCCATCTCGCTGGTTACATCCGCCCCGTGCTCGCGTGCCGCGACCAGGTGCGGGTCTGTAGGCAGCAGCCCCGGCGTGCGGAAAATGACGTCGAAGCCGTTCAAATCGTCGAGATAACCGGGTCCGAGGCGCACTTCCGCGCCGCGAGTGGTGAGTATCTCGGCCTCGTCGGCCATCGCATCCTCGCTGCGCATGTCGCAGACGGTTATCGACAGGCCGTTATCCAGCAGGAGGTCAATGAGCGGCGTGTTGCTCACGCCTATGCCAAGGACGGCCACACGCTTGCCGCGCAGGGCGTCTACGTATTCCTGAAGGGTCATGTCGTCACCTCATATGCTTTGATTCAGGTTGCCAAAAGCATTTTGCAATGCTGATTATATCCTTTCGGCGGCGCAAATACAACATTTTTGTTGACTGTATGGCGCGGGAGGGGTAAAATAGGCCGCGAGCGGGCCGGACGGCCGCGGGCATAAGGCGAAAGCCTGTGCGTGAGGAAAGTCCGGGCTCCACAGGGCAAGGATAACGGGTAACACCCGCCAGGGGCGACCCTCGGACAAGTGCAACAGAGATATACCGCCGGACGGTGCCTTGCGCTCCGACCGGTAAGGGTGGAAAGGTGAGGTAAGAGCTCACCCATCGCCTGGAGACAGGTGGATGCTGTAAACTCTATCCGGAGCAACACCGTGGAGGGACATATAGGCCGGCCCGGCCGTCCCGAGGAGGTGGCTAAAGCCTTGCGGCAACGCAAGGCGTAGATAGATGGCCGTCGATTACAGAACCCGGCTTACAGGCCCGCTCTTTATTATATCGCGAAGGCCGCTCTCGGAGTGGCCTTTTTTATTGAAAACGTCCGGTTTTGATACAACTTTGATGCAATCTTGATACAACGAGGCGCTAAAATAGACCCATCTCATCTATACGGAGGCCACCATGCTTAGAAAACTGCGCAACAAATACACTGTCCCCGGCCTCGTCATATGCGCGCTCGGCCTGCTCGCGCTCGCCGTGCTGTACGCGCACTGGTGGACCGGCACGGATTCGACCGTCTGGGGCCGGCTCGCCGCTCTGGCGAGCGTCGCGCTGTTTGCTGCCGTGTGTCTGCGCTTTGTGCCGGGCTGGATGCGCTTCTGGACGCCGGGCGCATACGCGGATTCCGCGAGCCCCAGCGGTGAGAGAGCGCACATACGCTCGAGAATTTTCATCGGCGCCCTGCTTTGGTGTCTGGTACTCTTTGTGCTGGTCTACGCAATTTTCGTGCTCAGCGGACGCGGAAGGACGTGGACGCAATACCTCAACTTCTGGCTCTGCCTTGACAGCAAACACTACATTGACATTGCCCGCGACTGGTACCTCTCCGAAGGCATCCACGACCGGCTTGTGCAGCTGGTTTTTCTGCCGGGCTACCCGATTGCCGTGCGGCTTGTACACTATCTCGTGGGCGATTACACCGTCGCAGGGCTCCTGGTATCCTGTTTCAGCTTCGCCGGGGCGGCGAGCGTGACATATTCCCTGCTGCGCCTCGACTACAGCAGCGAGCAGAGCCTTCTCGCCGTGAAGTATCTTTGCCTAATCCCCGGCGCGTTCTTTTTTATCGCTCCCATGAGCGAGAGCCTGTTTCTGCTTTTGAGCGTGGGCTGCGTCTATCTCGCGCGCCGTGGCAAGGTCGCGCTCGGCTGCCTGCTCGGCGCATATGCGGCGTTCACTCGCTCGCTCGGGCTTATGCTCTTTGTCCCAGTGTGCATGGAGCTCGTGCATGAGGCCGTGAACGCGCCCAAGGGGCACAGGCGGCTCGGACGCTTTGCCTGGCTGCTGCTGATTCCGATGGGCTTTGCGGCGTACTGCTTTATAAACTATCTCGTCGCGGGGAATCCATTTCAGTACATGGTCTATCAGAGCGAGCACTGGGGGCAGGAGCTGGGTTTCTTCTTCAACACCGCCGCATATCAGCTCGACAATCTCATCAAATGCTGGCCCGGCAATATCGGCAACTTCTTCGGGCTCTGGCTCCCGAACCTTGTGTTCGACTTCGCAGCGCTAGGCTTCGCGGCCTACTCCGCAAAGCGCATGCGTCCAGGCTATACAGCGTGGTTCATAGCGTACTACACAGTCGCAATTGGCGCCACCTGGCTTCTCAGCGCCCCTCGGTATGTGATAAGCCTTCTCCCCTTCTTTCTGTCCGTCTCCCTCGCCGCATCCACGAAAAAGCGCGACGCGGTGCTCACAGCCGTGTGCGCCGTGCTGTCGCTGCTCTACGCCGTGGCGTTCGTGCTGCGCTGGCAGGTGTGGTGAGCGCTTTTCTCTTGTCTTGAATACTAACAGTTCCGGGGGCGCTTTCTTTTGTCAGATAAAAAGAAAGCGTCCCCGGAGCCCTCGCACCTCCGGGGACGCTTCCTGGGAGGCTTTCTTTGGTCTTGGCCAAAGAAAGCGCCCCAGAAATGGTTTAAAGTTGAAGGAATAGCTTGCAAACTCTTC
>CAYXVA010000033.1:0-9194 GCA_964467975.1 uncultured Oscillospiraceae bacterium
GCCCTTTGCCAGAAGTTCCTCGTGCGTGCCCTGCTCGATTATGTCGCCGTCTTTCAGGACAAGGATTAGGTCCGCGTTTTTTATCGTGCTCAGGCGGTGGGCTATGACGAAGCTGGTGCGGTGCGAGGTGAGCGCGTCCATGGCGCGCTGGGTTATGAGCTCGGTGCGAGTGTCGACGCTGCTGGTGGCCTCGTCGAGAATGAGCATGGGATTGTTCTGTATCATCGCGCGGGCGATGGTCAGCAGCTGCTTCTGGCCGGCGGAGATGGCTATGGAGTCGTCGAGCACCGTGTCGAAGCCCTTCGGCAGCGTCTCAATGAAGTGGTAGATGCCGCAGACGCGGCAGGCGTTTTCAAGCTGCTCGTCGGTGACGCCCTCCTTGTTGTACACGAGGTTTTCACGCACTGTGCCCTCGAAGAGCCAGGTGTCCTGGAGCACCATGCCGAACAGGTCGTGCACGCTCTCGCGCTTCATGTCGCTCGTGGGTATGCCGTCAATCTTTATCGAGCCGGAGTTGACCTCGTAAAAGCGCATCAGCAGGTTCACGAGCGTGGTCTTGCCGGCGCCGGTCGGGCCGACGATTGCGACCTTCTGCCCCGGCTCGACGTGGGCTGAGAAGTCCTTGATAATTACCTTGTCGGGGTCGTCGGGGTAGGCAAAGCGCACGTGCTCGAAGTCGACCTCACCGCGCACGCCCTCCGGGGCGGGCAGCTTGCCCGTCTCCTCGGGCAGTTCCTCGGCGTGCAGGAAGTCGAAGATGTGCCCGCCGGCGGCCGCCGCCGTCTGCATTTGAGTCATGCCCTGGGCCAGCGTGCTCAGCGGGGAAGTGAAGAGACGCACATACATGATAAACGCGACTATGACGCCGAAGTCAATCTGGTTCTCCATCACCAGCGCCGCGCCTATCACGCACACTGCGACATAGCCCAGGTTGCCTATAACCGTCATGAGCGGCTGCATGATACCGGAGAGGAACTGGCTGTGCCAGTCGGCGTCGTACAGCTCGTCGTTCATGCCGCCGAAGGTGTCCTTGACCTGGCCGTTTGCCCGGGAAATGCGCACGACATCGTGGCCGGAGTACATCTCTTCGACGTAGCCGTTGAGCTTGCTGAGGTTCTTCTGGCGCGCGGTGAAGTATTTCTGCGAGCGCATCATGGCTACACCCATGATTATAAAGCCGCCGAGCGTCACCACAACGGCCGCGAGGGCCATGCGCCACTCGGTGACGAACATCATGACGAGGCAGCCCACGAACTGGGCGGCGGAGCTGATAATGCTCGGCAGGCTGTTGGAGAGCGCCTGCTGCAGCGTGCTCACGTCGTTGGTGACGCGGCTGAGGATGTCGCCGTAGGACACCGTGTTGAAGTAGCTCATGGGCACGACGTTTATCTTGCGCGAGAGGTCGCGCCGCAAATCGCGCGAGAGCTCGAGCGTTACGGTGGCCATGATGTAGTGCTCCACGTAGGTGAGCACTGCGCTTATCAGGTAGATTGTAAGGAGCTTCACTCCTATCCGGCCTATCGCGGCGAGGTCTATGTCGGTGAGAAGTGAGTCGGTGATAAGGTTTGTGATGTCGCTGAGCATGCTCGGCCCGATTATGGTCAGCACCGCGCCCGCCGCCGCGAACAGCAGCGAGACGGCGATAGGCAATTTCAGCTTTCCGTTATATTGCAGCAGCTCGCGTATGACGTCCGCGATGGAGTGCCGCCTTTTGGTCTTGCTCATGAAATAACCTCCTTACGCGCCGAGCTCTTCAGCGGAGAGCTGAGAGCGGGCGATTTCCTGATAGACGGGGCAGGTGCGCATGAGCTCGTCGTGCGTGCCGATGCCGACCGCCTTGCCGTCGTCAAGGACGATTATCTTGTCCGCATTGCGTATGGTGCCTATGCGCTGGGCTACGATGATCTTCGTCGTGCCGGCGAGCTCGCTCTTGAGCCCGGCGCGCAGCGCGGCGTCCGTGCGGTAATCGAGCGCGGAGAAGGAGTCGTCAAAGACGAGTATCTCCGGCTTGCGCGCTAGAGCGCGGGCGATGGACAGGCGCTGCTTCTGACCGCCTGAGAAGTTGGTGCCGCCTTCGGCGACGGGCGCGGAGATGCCCTCCGGCAGCTTGCCGACGAACTCGCCGGCCTTGGCGAGGTCGAGCGCGCGGTTTACATCCTCGTCCGTGCGTCCGCCGCGGCTCTCGCCGAAGAGGACGTTGCCCTTTATATCGCCGGAGAACAGCACAGCTTTCTGCGTCACGTAGCCCACGCGGTCGTAGAGCGCGTCGAAGGTGTAGTCCTTCACGTTCACGCCGTCGACGAGCACCTCGCCGCTTGTTGCGTCGTAGAAGCGGGCGATAAGGCTCACGAGCGTGGTCTTGCCGCTGCCCGTCGCGCCGATGAAAGCGACCGTCTCGCCTTGATTTGCCTTGAAGCTTATCTTTTCGAGCACGTCGCCGCCGTCGGGGTAGTGGAAGGAGACGTTTTTGAACTCGACTGTGCCGGTCTCGGGCGAGTCGGTCACGCTGCCCTCGCGTATGCTCGAGCCGGCGTACAGCACCTCGTTAATGCGCTGCGCGCTGACCTGGGCGGCGGGGAGGAGCATAATAATGATTACCAGCATCATAATACTCATTATCACGTAGGTGGCGTAGGTGCCGAACACCACGATGTTGCTGAAGTTTTCGAGCCTTCCTGCCATATCTGCGGCGGGGATGGCGTTGATTATCGACGCGCCGACCCAGTAGATTACGAGGGCGAGGGAGTTCATGCCCAGTGTCACCACGGGCATCAAAAACGCGAAGGCGCGCTGGTTGAAGAGCTGCGTGTGCATGAGCTCGGAGTTTTCGCGCTCAAACTTGGCGTTCTGGTAGTCCTCGGCGTTGTAGGCGTGGACAACGTTTATGCCGGTCAGGTTTTCGCGCGCGACCAGGTTTATCTGGTCGGTGAGCTTCTGCACGCGCTTGAAGCGCGGCAGGACCATGACGATTATCACAACCATGACGGCGAGCAGCGCCACGATGAACCCCGCCGTTATCAAAGAGAGCTCGAGGCTCTTGTTCACAATCTTGATGACCGCCCACACGGCCATTATCGGGGACTTTATAATGAGCTGCAGCCCCATCGCTATCACCATTTGCACCTGGGTGATGTCGTTGGTCGTGCGGTTTATGAGGCTGGGGACGGAGAAGCTCATCATCTCCTGCTGGGAGAAGTCGGCTATCTTGTTAAAGACCTTTTCGCGTATCGTGAGCGCAAAGCCCGCCGCGACCTTGGCGGTGAGGTAGCCGCAGATAACGCACAGCACCGCGCTCGCCAGTGTGCACACGAGCATCTCGAGACCGGTGTGCAATATGTCGGACATCGTGCTCCCCGGCGTCTCTATCAGGACGGTCAGGTCGCTCATGTAGTCCGGGAGCTCCAAGTCAAAGTATATCTGCCCGAGCACGAGCACGGAACAGAGCAGCGCCATCAGCACGTCGCTGCGGCGCAGACGTCTTATCAGTTTTAGCATTCGCTTTCCCTCGCTTGTTTTCTGTTTTCGCTTTCTCTCTGCCAGAGCAGGGCCGCCGTGACCGCGCGGAGCGCGTGGCGGCAGGCGTTGGTGGCCAAGTCTATCATGTTTTCAGCGGTCAGGGCCGCAGCTTCGACTTTTCCGGAGTCGTCCAGGCCGGAGTCCATCTCGCTCGAGAGCAGGTCGTCCACGCCGCGCTCATACTTGAGCTGCAAACCTGCAAGCGCCGCGGCGAAGGGGAGGCGGCTCCCGGCGCCCTTTTCAAGAGAGGCGCTGCAGCGCCGGTCCTCCTCGTCGAGCTCTTTGAGCTCGCTCTTGAGAGCGTCGGCATCCGCGTTCTGGAGACGCCGCAAACAGCTGTTCAACTTACCGTATGCCGTTTCCAGCTCGTCGAGCTTTGCGGAAAATACACCGCGTTCAGGCGTCATTTTTCTCATCCTTTCGTTTGAAGTGTGCCCATGTTACATCCGAGCTTGAAAAAGCGCCACTTATAATTTTGACGCCCTGTATGGACAAAAAACCGAAAGTGTACAAAACTTGTACACTTCCGGAAATGTGTCAGGACACGGCGAAAAAACTATAAGTGGCGTTTTTTGCGCGCCGGCCTTATTATTCACTCAGCGGAAGGCTGGGAGCCGAGAGCGTCGCGCATCTGCCCCGAGAGCAGACGGTATATCTGGTCGGCGAGCACGCCGGTGTCCAAATCGCGCTTGGCGTAGTTGCCGAGTATCAGGCCCGTTATGCCGCCGGTGAAGAAGTCGAGCGCAACTTCGGTGTCGGCGACGGAGAGCCTGGAATTCGGGAACATGGTGCCGAACATGTTCCAGAGATAGGCCCTGACGGCCTTCTGCATAATCTGCGAGAGCTCGTGGCTGTACCGGCTCGAGAGCAGATGGGTTATCTCATTGCGGTGGTTCACGGCTTCAACGATGAAGGCGGTGATGGCCTCGCGGGGCGTTTCGGCCTGCATGCTTTTTTCAAACGCCTTGTCCATGGCGTACTCGCAGCCGTACTCCATGACGTCGATGATGTCCTTGAAGTGATAGTAAAAGGTCTGGCGGCTTATGCCGCACTCCTCGACAAGCCGCTTCACGGTGACGTTCTCCGGCTTCTCACGGTTGAGCAGCTCGAATAGCTTGTCGGTTATCATCTGCTTTGTGTCAATGGCCATAGTGCTTCTCCTAAATCTGTGCAAACGATAATATATTTTATCACATCGACAAGTTGCGATGCAAGTTGGAGGTATTAAAAATGAGTAAAAGCAAATGGATGAATGTTTTCGGACTTATAATCAGCGTTCTGCTTATAATTTTCGGCGCGTACACGCTGACGCGCCCCGACGCCGCGCTTGAGAGCGCGACGATAATTTACGGCGTGCTGGCCATTTTGATGGGTGTGTTCGACATCGCGGCGTATGTAAAGCTCGAGCGCAGAACCGGCTTCGGCCCCGTGGCGGCGCTGGTGACGGGTATGATAAGCGTTATTGCAGGCGTGCTGATTCTATTCGAGCCCGTGGCGGGCACGCTCGCGCTCGTGTGGCTCTTCCCAATATGGTTCATCTGCCACTGCGTCTCGCGCCTCATGAGCCTCGGCATAACGCGCATGATTGGGGGCAACGTGTACTACTACTTCTCGCTCGTTGTCAACATCATTGGCCTTGTTGTGGGCATTATGATGTGCTTTGACCCGCTGCTTTCGATGTTCACGATGGCGTACATGGTGGGTTTCTACCTGATACTGCTGGGCGTTGACGGCGTCGTGAGCTCGCTGGCCGGGTTGGGGCGGAGATGGTAATGGACTCGATACGCCTGCTCTTCGCGCTCGACGCAAACTATCTGCCGCAGCTGCGCGTGCTGCTCACGAGCATCGCGTCGAACAACCCGGGCGAGCGCTTTGGGATATATGTCATGCACTCGCGGCTCCCGGCGGCGGAGCTTGCGCGCCTCGCCGAGTGGAGCGAGATGCGCGGCTGGAGCTTTTCGGGCGTCGAGGTGGACGCGGCGCTCTTCGACGGCGCGCCGGTGACGGAGCAGTACCCGCGCGAGATGTACTACCGCCTCCTCGCCGGAGAGCTGCTGCCGCGAAACGTCAAGCGTGTGCTCTACCTCGACCCGTACACCCTCGTCATAAACCCGTTGCGCCCGCTCTGGGAGCTGGACATGCGAGGGAACATGTTCGCCGCCGCGGCGCACACGGGCAAGACCGAGCTTGCCAACAACGTCAACCGCCTGAGGCTCGGCACGGAAAACGACTACTACAACTCCGGCGTGCTGCCCATGGACCTTGAGCGCTGCCGGGAGGAGATAAAGCCCGAAGAGCTCTTCGGCTTCGTCCGCGAGCACCGCCATGAGCTCGTCATGCCGGACCAGGACCTGCTCAACGCCATGTACGGCTCTCGGATACTGCCGCTGGACGACGCGGTGTGTAATTACGACGCGCGCAATTATAATAATTACATGCTCCGCTCGTCGGGAGAGCAGAATGTGCGCTGGGTTATGGATAACACTGCCATTCTTCACTTCTGCGGGAAGGCAAAACCGTGGAAAAACGGGTACTTTTATCGATTTGGCGTTCTATATTTGCACTATGCACACCTTTCAGAACGTTTTTGGGCCTGAACGGCCCATTCTCAACACCTCTTTCAGCGCATGATCGCACCGGGCAACTGTGGCAGGGCAGAGCCGGATGATACGCCGTGCGTTGGTTAGAAACGTCAAATTGGTGGCAAAACGCAAACTATTACGACTATGAAAGCACTTTGGAAACTTTGTTTCGACAAATTCCGGAGTGCTTTGTTTTTAGTGCAAATGAAAATTATCTCAATTGAGATATTACACATTTTGAATGCGTAAATATACGTTAAATTCTGGACCAAGTGCTGGTTAGGGCTGAATATCGTACATTAAACGTCTGTTTTGTAAAATATCGTTCAAACTATTTTTAAAATTTGAGGTAACTTTATTTGTGCTCATCCTTGACAACAATTTTTGATTAGCGTATAATTTGCACAAGGTTGAAAGCGCCAGAACGCTTTCTAATGTACAAAATGGCAAGGGCCAAATTTGAAAAATAAGGAGGAGGTGTGCGCGTCGGAACGGCTTTGAGGGCCGCTTCAGATGAATTAGCGCAATGCGCAAAGGACTTTTCTGAGGAGGAAAAAGGAAAAATGAAGATTTTACAAACGGTAAAAAAGATACCCGGCGGCCTGATGGTCGTGCCCCTGCTGCTTGGTGCAGCCATCAACACCTGGGCGCCCGGCCTCATCACGATTGGCGGTGACGGCACTTTCACTACATACCTGTGGAAGAGCGGCGCAATGCCCATCCTGGCTGCGTTCCTGTTCTGCAACGGCGCTCAGATAAACCTCAAGTCCGCCGGTATCACCCTGGGCAAGGGCGTCATCCTGACGGCGATAAAGTTTGTCATCGGCGCTGCCCTTGGCATCATCGTCAACATGATCTGGGGCCCGGACGGCTTCTGGGGCCTTACCCCGCTGGCCCTGATCGGCGCTGTCACCAACTCCAACGGCGGCCTCTACTCGGCTCTGTCCGGTGAGTTCGGCGACGCTACCGACGTCGGCGCGGTCTCCATCCTCTCCATCAACGACGGCCCGTTCCTGACCATGGTCGCCATGGGCGTCAGCGGCCTTGCCAACATACCCTTCATGGTTCTGGTAGGCTCGATCGTCCCCATACTTGTCGGTATGATTCTCGGCAACCTCGACGAGGACATCCGTAAGTTCTGCGAGCCGGGCGCTACCATGCTCATCCCGTTCTTCGCCTTCCCCCTCGGCGCCGGCCTCAACTTCATGCAGCTGCTCACCGCCGGCATCCCGGGCATCTTCCTCGGCGTCATCTGCTGCCTGCTCACCGGCATCGGTGGCTACATCTGCATGCGCCTCATCCGCAGCAAGCACCCCGAGTGCGGCGGTGCCATCGGTACCACCGCCGGCAATGCTGCCAGCACGCCTCAGTCCCTTGCTGACGCTGACGCAACCCTCACTCCGTATGTCACCGCTGCCACCGCTCAGATGGCCGCGAGCTGCATAGTCACCGCGATCCTCTGCCCGGTCCTGGTCAGCTACCTGCACAAGTATGAGGTCAAGCGCCAGGCCAAGGTGGCCGCCAAAAAGGCCGCCAAGGGCTGAAAAACATAACTGATACGTACCAAGGGCAGACGGCAGCGCCGTCTGCCCCGAGACGTTAAAAATCGGTATAACTTATTTAGGAGGTACTAACCATGCCTGTCGTAAAGTTCCCGTACGGTAAAGAATTCCTGGAGCTCGACATTCCTGAAAGCCGCTTCGCCGGCATAATGGAGAGCCACCTGCACTCCTACAAGCCCGCCGGAACCCCCGACGAGCTCGTCCGCGCCGCCATGGCCAACCCCATCGGCACACCGACCCTGTCCGTCATGGCCGAGGGCAAGAAGAAGGTCGTCATTATCTGCTCCGACCACACCCGCCCGGTGCCCAGCAAGGTCATCATCCCCCCGATGCTCGAGGAGATACGCAAGGGCAACCCCGACGCCGACATAACCCTGCTCATTTCCACCGGCTGCCACCGCGCGACCACCCAGGAAGAGCTCGTCAACAAGTTCGGCGAGGAGATAGTTAAAAACGAGAAGATCGTTGTCCACGACTGCGACGATACCGACAACCTCGTCTACATCGGCAAGCTGCCTTCCGGCGGCGACCTTATCATCAACAAGGTCGCGGCGGAGGCCGACCTGCTCGTGGCTGAGGGCTTCATCGAGCCCCACTTCTTCGCCGGCTTCTCCGGCGGCCGCAAGAGCATCCTGCCCGGCATCGCCTCCCGCAAGACCGTCGTCTACAACCACAACGGCAAGTTCATAGACGACCCGCACAGCCGCACCGGCATAGTCGACGGCAACCCGATTCACAACGATATGCTCTACGCCGCCCGTGCCGCGCACCTGGCGTACATCGTCAACGTGGTCAACGACTCCGACAAGCAGCCTATCTTCGCCGTGACCGGCGACGTCGCCCTGGCCCACCGCGTGGGCCGCGAGTTCCTGAGCAGCCAGTGCCAGGTCCCCGCCAAGATGAGTGACATCGTCATATCCACCAACGGCGGCTATCCGCTCGACCAGAACATCTATCAGGCCGTCAAGGGCATGACCGCTGCCGAAGCCACCGTCAAGGAGGGCGGCGTTATCATCATGCTCAGCAAGTGCAACGACGGCCACGGCGGCAAGGTGTTCTACGAGACCTTCCGTGACGAGAAGAACCTCCAGCGCATGATGGACAAGTTCATCTCCACCCCGCCCACCGAGACCATCATCGACCAGTGGCAGAGCCAGATCTTCGCCCGTCTGCTGATGCGCGCGACCGTCGTGTTTATCTCCGACGCTCCGGACGACATGGTCTCCGACCTGCACATGGTCCCGGCCCACTCCATGGAGGAGGCCCTCGCCAAGGCCGACGAGATCCTCGCCGCCAAGGGCATCAAGGACGGCTCCATCCTCGCCATCCCCGACGGCGTCTCCGTCATGGTGGTGTAATGCCCGTCCGGCTGACATCAGCAATCAACCCGGCATAATCAAAGCGCCGGCCCCGCCGGGGCCGGCGCTATTTTTCATGGCGCATTGGCCATGGACAGGCAAATTCGCCTGAATCGTAAGCAAGCGGAGGTTTTAACATTGAAAAAAGCTGTATTGATACCCGATTCGTTCAAGGG
>CAYXVA010000034.1:0-9113 GCA_964467975.1 uncultured Oscillospiraceae bacterium
GAATACTGGGTGCCGGAGTTCACCGCCCACGCCGGAGCGCTGCGCGTCACCGGCACCGTGCTCACACCCATTGGCGAGCGCGGGTTCGCGTACCGGCTCTGCGTTGAAAACACAGCAGACGCCCCTCTCGACATAGCTTACGGCCTGCAAGGCGTCTGGGACAGCGCATGGCTGTGTATAAACGAGGACAAGGAGATACTGGGACAGCGCCGCGTGACGGACAGTCTGTGGAATTCGGGCCCCGTGTTCGAGCTCTTCTGCTCCCTCCCCTTCCTCGCCTTCGCGCCTATGTGCGACAGCGAGTGCGCCGCGTCCCATACAGATTGCAGCACCGGGACGGCGTATGCGCTCGAGCGCTCTGTCGCGCTCGCGCCCGGAGAGAGCGACGCGGCGTGCTTCTACTGGGGCGTCGGCTACGAGGAGGTCTCCGCCGCCACGAGCGCAAAAGAGATGCTGCGCCAGGGCTGGGAAAGCGAGCTGCGCTCAACGCTCACCTATCTAACAGCGCGCGTCTGGCACAGCGGCGACGAACAGCTAGACAGGCTCTACAACACGAACCTCTTTTTCTGCATTTTCTACTCCACCGGCGTCACAACTGACACCGAAGAGCTCGTTCTCGTCACCAGCCGCAGCCCACGCTACTACGTCTCCGCGGCGTACTGGGACCGAGACAGCCTGTTTTGGAGCTTCCCCGCCGTGCTGGACGCGGACCCCGCCCTCGCGCGGAACATGCTGCTCTACGCCTTCGGACGGCAGGGCCGCAACATAGGAGTACACTCGCGCTTTATAGACGGCACCGTGCTCGAGCCGGGCTTCGAGCTCGACGAGCTCGTGGCCCCGATAATAGCGCTCGAGCGCTATGTGGACGCGACCGGCGACGGCGGCGTCCTGGTCGAACAGAGCGTCCAAACCGGCCTCGCGCGCATACTGAACACGCTCGCCGGCAAACGCCACGGCCGCGAGGCGCTGTACGAGACCTTCCTCATGCCCACCGACGACGTGCGCGCCTATCCCTACCTCACCTATGACAACGTCCTCGTCTGGCACTCGCTCCGGGCGCTCTCGCGTCTTTATCCCGAGCGTTATGCCTATCTCGCCGCCGAGGCCGAGGCCGTGCGCGCGGCCGTACTGCGCCGCTGCACCGCCGAAGGTCCGGACGGGACGTACTTCGTCTGGAGCACCGACCTCGAAGGAAACAGCGACGTCTACGACGAGCCGCCCGGGTCGTTGCTTTTGCTGCCGTATCTCGGCTTCTGCAACGACGAAGATGAGGTTTACATAAATACCGCAAAGCAGATACGCTCCCCGGACTACGCCTACAGCTTTGCGCAGTGCGAGTTTGCCGACATCGGCTGCGCGCACGCGGCGCA
The DNA here is from genome assembly GCA_964467975.1 of uncultured Oscillospiraceae bacterium. GTDB lineage: Bacteria > Bacillota > Clostridia > Oscillospirales > Oscillospiraceae > Scatomorpha. The sequence goes on from CAYXVA010000034.1 coordinate 1,371, forward strand.
CCCGTGGCTGCTGAGCGTGGCGAACAGTCTGCTATCCGGCGAAACGGAGCGCGCCGTCGACATTCTGCGCCGCGCGCCGCTCGACAACGGCATCGTGTGCGAAAGTATAGACGAGCACACCGGGGAGTGCGCCACCGGCAGGCACTTTGCCACCGCGGCCGGTTTCGTCTGCCACGCGCTGCGATGCGCGCTTGGAGGGGTGGAATATGAGAAATGACGTAAAGTTGAACGGCTCGCTTGTAACGGCCTCAGGCGCGGAGTGCGACCAGTTTCTCGAGAGCGTTTTCTTCACCGGCTCGGGACACATGGGCACGCGCGGCTGCACGGCGTTAAGGGACGAGCCTCGCCCGCTCGACGCGGGGCTTTTCATCGCGGGCATCTTCGACCGCATCACCGCCGGCTCGCCTATCACGGACTTTGCCGCGCTGCCGACGCCCGTCTGGGCTCTCGTCGAGCTGCCGGGCGGGCGGGTGCGGATTTGCTCGAACGTGGAGCGCTGCCTCGACCTAGAAACCGGCGAGCTGAAGCTCTCATACTCCGTTCAGGCCGGGAACACAACCGCCTACATGACCGAGCGGCGGGTTTTTCCCCTGGATGACCCGGCCTGCGTGTACCAGCGCTTCACCCTGCGCGGCGACGAAGCGGCGCTCACGCTGGGAATCGACGAGGACATATGCAACTGCCCCATCCCCGACGACCAGGTCAAGGAAAACAGCGAGACCGTGCAGCTCTTCACCAAGCTGCACTCCGACGCCGGCGGCGGCATAAACGCCGAATACGCCACGCGGCACACCGGTCTGGGCATACAATTCGACATGCGCTTTTTGTCCGCAAACGCCTGTGAGCGCGTCTCCGACCACGCCCTGCGCTTCACCGGCGCGGAGCTCTCCGTCGACTCCGCCTGTCTGGTGCTCACCAGCCGGGACGCGGACGCGCGCATTGCAGCGTTGCTGCCGGAGGATATCGGCTACGACGCCGCGCTTGAGAGGGCGCGTACAGCACTCGCGAAACGCTGGGCCGACTGCGCCGTGAGCATAGACGGCGACAGCGAGTCCGAATCTGCTCTGCGCTATGTCACGTACCAGCTTCTGGCCAACACCCCCGCTCGCGACAGCACCGTCAGCATAGGCGCGCGCGGGCTCACGCACACGCGCTACAAGGGCTGCTGTTTCTGGGACACGGAGATGTTCATCCTCCCCTTCTGCCTGTTGACGGACCCGGCAGCGGCACGCCGTCTGCTTGAGTTCCGAGCCCGCACGCTGCCCGCCGCGAAGGAGCACGCCGAAAAGATGAACGCCACCGGCGCCCGCTACCCCTGGATGGTGTCCCTCGACGGCAGCGAGCAGTGCGAGAGCTGGGACATCGGCTGCAGCGAAGTTCACGTCACCGCCGACATCGCCTACGCCGTAGGCCAGTACCTAGACTGGACGCTCGACGAGGACTTTTTCAAAGGCGGCGGCGCGCATATCCTCGTCGAAACCGCCCGGTTCTGGCCGAGCCGCTACTCCCCCGCCCCCGGCGGCGGCGTAAACCTCCTGTTCTGCAAGGGTCCGGACGAGTATTGCGGCATAACGAGCAACAACCTCTACACCAACTGCATGGTGCGATGCAACCTCGCCATCGCGGGCGCCGCCGCCGCTGCGCTCGAACAGCTCGACGCAGAGCAGTATGCCTCACTCGGCATCACCCACGCCGAGGTCGACTCGTGGCACGCGCTGCATGAGCAGATAAAGCTCCCGCGCGACGCCGAGACCGGGCGATATCTCCAGGACGACACCTTCCAGCTGTTGGAGCAAGTTGACATAACAACAATAAAGCCCGACGACTCGGCGGCGTACTCGCGCGTGTGCTTCGACGCGCTGCAACGCTTACAGGTGATAAAGCAAGCGGACGTGCTTTTGCTAATGACGCGCCTGCCCGAGCTGTTCACGGCCGAGGAAAAGCTAGACGCGTGGGCTGATTTTGAGCCGAAATGTATACACGACTCCACGCTCAGCTTTGCCACCCACGCTCTCTTTGCCGCGCAGAACGGGCTTGAAGGCGACGCCGTGCGCTACTTTGAAAAGGCGCTCTGGCTGGATTTGCACGACGTGATGGGCAACACGGGCAAAGAGGGCCTGCACCTAGCCTGTCTCGGCGAGACGTGGCAGACGGTGGTATTCGGCTTCGCCGGGCTGAGCCTTGAAAACGGCGAGCCGGTGTTCAGGCCGCACTTGCCCGACAAGTGGCGCGCGCTCTCGTTTTGCTTCTATCTGCGCGGGAAGAAGTACCGCGCGGAGATAACGCACGGCGGCGCGAAAATAACCGAGGCCTGAAAATGCGAAAACCGGCACCCAAAGCTCATTGGGGCCGGTTTTTGCGGTTGCAGCGGCTTATTTGTCCTTTTGGAGCAGCGGCACTCCAGCGCGGAAGGCGTCGGCCACGGCCTCGCCCAGGACGAGGTACTTATTGTGTACGGGGTCGAAGGTAACCGGGCGCAGCTTGGCCGGATCGGGCCTGCCATCGGCGTCGAGTATGCTCTCGTCGGCGCTGACGTTCACTATCTCGCCCACGAGCAGGCAGCTCTCGGCGTCGTAGCTCACGAGCTCACACTCAACGGTGAGCGGCAATTCAGTTATCAGCGGGGCGTTTACGTGCTTCGCACGCTCGACGTGCAGCCCGCTCCTGGCGAGCTTGTCCGGCACCTTGTGCCCGGAGGCGACGCCGAGGTAGTCGCACTCGAGCACGAACTGCTCAGTTGCCATGCTGACCGTAAACGCGCGGGAAAATACGAGGTTTTCGGCCGTTTTGTGCTCGCTGTCAACACAGATGGACAGCTGCGTGTCGTAAGTGATGCCGCCCCAGGCCGCGCACATCGCGTCGGGCACGCCGTCGGCGCCGTACGCCGCCACGACGAAAACAGGCTGCGGATAGAGCCAGGTTTTAACTCCAAAGTTCTTGCGCATGTGATAACCTCCAGTTTTTCGGTGTCAGCAGCATTATAACACGCGCGTCAAGCAGCGCGCGATGCGCGGCGATAGACGAAATAGGCGACCGCCGCGCTGACGAGCTCAGTTATCCAGAACGCGTGCCAGACCCCGTCCGGGCCTGCGAGGCGCGAGAGGACAAAGGCCACGGGTATTATGATAACGACATAGCGGCAGATGGAAATCACAAGCGAGGGAGCGCCCTTGCCGAGCCCCTCGAGCGCGCCGGAGCTCGTCACGCTCACGGACGAGATGATGAACCCCGCGCTGATAATTCGCAGAGCCCTGCCGCCTATCTCGACTGCCTCGGCGCTCTCGGCAAAGAGCCCCGTCAGCCACTCGGGCACTATGAGGAACAGCGCCGTGCCCGCCGCCAAGATGGCTGCCGACATTATCAGTACGAGCTTGTACAGCTGCTTTACGCGGCCGTACTCCTTCGCGCCGAAATTGTACCCCACGAGCGGGCGCATACCCTGCACGATGCCGTTGGCGGGCAGATACAGGAAGGTCTGCAGCTTGTAATAGATGCCCAGCACCAGCACGTACGTCTCGGAGTACGCCGCCAGTATGGCGTTGAGCGCCGAGATAAGCACGCTCGGCAGCGCGAGGTTGAGCACTGCCGGTACGCCCACGAAGTAAAGCCGCGCGGCCATACGTATCTCGGGCTTGAAGAGCCTCGGCACTATGCGCACGCCTATGGGCTTTGCCAGGTAAACTGCGACATAGATTACGAAGGAGAGCGTCTGGCCTATGCCCGTGGCCAGCGCCGCGCCCTCTATCCCCATCTCCGGGAACGGGCCCCAGCCGAAAATCAGCACGGGGTCAAGGATTATATTGGCGACGCAGCCGGCCATGAGGCTGGCCATCGTGACCTTCATCCTGCCCACCGCCTGGAAAACTTTCTCGAAGCCCACGCCGAGCGACACCATGCTGCTGAATAAGAGCACCACGGTGGAGTAGCGCATTCCGTGGTCCAGCACCGTCTCGTCGGAGGTGTACATACGCAAAAACGCCGGCATGACTGCGATACATGCCACGGTCAGCAGCACTCCGTGCACCGCTGACAGGAGCATGCCCTGCGAAGCCGCTTTGTCCGCCTCAAGCTGTTCCCGTGCGCCCAAATGCAGCGCTATCACGGCGTTGATGCCGACGCCGAAGCCGATGCCCACGGCGTTCACAAAGTTCTGCACCGGGTAGACCAGCGAGAGCGCCGTGAACGCGTCGTCGCTTATCTGCGAGACGAAGTAGCTGTCCACAATGTTGTACAGCGCGTTTACCAGCATGGATACAACCATGGGCAGCGCCATGCTCATCAGCAGCGGGAAAACCGGCCTATCCTTCATAAAGGTCTGATCCATCTCTCGTCCTCCTCAAAAAAAGCCGCGCAGCCAATCGGCCGCGCGGCGAAAAGTAGCCCCTTTGGGCTAGAAAAATCCACGGGAAGGTTTTAGGGTATGAGTCTGATGCGCCGTGCCTGGCAAAGCATGTCCCCGGAATCGCAAAAATTCCGGGGACAACTTTTGGCAGCGGGAGAAGGATTCGAACCCTCACATACGGAGTCAGAGTCCGCTGTGCTACCTTTACACAATCCCGCTAGGTGCAGATAGTATTATACACGCTGCGCGGGAAAAGTCAAGAGTTTTTTCACAATTTTGCGCAAGTTCTCGCCACGCGCCTCACGGGCCGATACAACCGCCGCACGGGCGGTGTTCACTCTCTTCCCAACACGGCGACGACCAGCTCGGGGCAGTTATTCACCCTGAGCGGGAAAAGGCTGTTGCCCAGGCCGCGCGAGACTATCAGGCTCGTCCAGTCCACGGTGTACAGCCCGGCGTCATACTCGGGCAGGATCCCCTGTCCCGGCGCGTAGAGCCCGCCCAGGAGCGGGATGCGCACCTGCCCGCCGTGGGCATGGCCGCTCAAAACCAGGTCCGCGCCTGCCTCGGCGTAGGTCGCGTCGAGCTCGGGCCGGTGGGACAGAAGCACGCAGTAAGCGTCCGCGTCCACGAGCCCGGCGAGCTGCGCCGCAGCGCGCTCCGCCGCCGTGCCGCCCGTTTTGATAAAACCCGGGTCGTCTATCCCCACGAGCTGTATGCGCTCCCCGCCGCGCTCGATGTATACGGCCTCATTTCGCAGCACCGCCGCCCCGGCGGCAGTGAGGCGCGGCTCTATTGCGTCGAAGTCCAGCCGCGACTCGTGGTTGCCCGTGACATAATAGACCGGCGCTATCTTCGCCGCCGCCTCAATAAATGCCGCCGCCGTGTCCACATCCGTGCGCCGCGAGTCAATCAGGTCTCCGGTGACGGCAATTATGTCCGGCTCAGACGCGCGTATGAGCTCGAGCAGCTTTTCGTTGCCATCCCCGAACTTGGTGTTGTGTAAATCGGACACCTGTGCAATTTTAAACCCGGCAAACGCCTCCGGCAGCGCACTGTTTCCCGGCACGTCAATGACTGTCGTCACCAGCGCTCTGTTCGCCCACAGCAGCCACACGAGTAGCGCGAGCAGCACGACGGCAATCGATATAAGGATAATCATTTCGTGTTTCACCGCCTCACCTCCGGGATTTGGGCCATTATAGCACACTCGCGCCGGGCGCTCCACCCTTTTTATTGCGCCGTCAGAGCTCTATGCGCTCAGTCGCAGCGGCGTCACAAAAGGCCGCGTCGTGCTCGACAAACAGCATTGTGGGTCTGCAATCGGCTATAAGCGCCTCGAGCTGCATACGCGTGTACAAATCTATATAGTTGAGCGGCTCGTCCCAGACGTATATGTGAGCGCTCTCGCAGAGGCTGCGTGCGAGCAGAGCCTTTTTCCTCTGCCCGGCCGAAAGCTCGCTCATGTCGAGGGCGAGCTCTGCGCGGGCAAAGCCCAGCTTGCACAGCATGGACTTGTAAAAGCTCTCGTCTATGCCGTATGTCCCGGCGTATTCGGCGAGGCTGCCGCGCAGGTGCGTCGCGTCCTGCGGCACATAGGACATAATGAGCCCGCCGCCGGTCTCGACCGTGCCGGAGTGCGGGACATTTTCACCGAGCAGCAGCCGTACGAGGCTGCTCTTGCCCGAGCCGTTGCCGCCGCAGAGCGCAAGCCGCTCGCCGCGCCGTATTTCAAAGCTCACGGGGCCGCACACGCGGCGCGAGCCATACGCTACAGACACGCCGTCAAACCGCGCAAGCGTCTCCGAGCGGTATTCCATCGGCTCAAATCTGAGCGCCTCGACGTCCTCGGTGTCCTTCATGAGCGCGCTCTTTTGCTCCACGGCGCGCTCAAACCTGGCCTCGATGGCCTTTGAGCGTTTCATCATCTTGGCGGCCTTGTGCCCGACGTAGCCCTTGTCCAGAGCGCCCTTTTTTGACGCTTCCACCCTATCCGACCAGTCGGACGCGCGCCGCGCGGAGCCTTTCAATCGGGCTATGTCGCGCTTTAAACGCTCGTTCTGCGCGCCCTCCGACGCCTGGCGGCGCTCGAAGGCCTCGAACCATTCGCTGAAATTCCCGGCCCTGAGCTCGAGGCCGCTTCGGTTTACGGCGAGTATATGGTCCACGCAGCCGTCGAGGAATCGCCTGTCGTGCGAGACGAGGATAAAGCCCCTTCGGCGGCTCAGATACCGCGACACTTGAACCCGGGCTTCGGCGTCGAGGTGGTTTGTCGGCTCGTCTACGAGGTGGAAACGCTCCGGGCGCAGGAAGAGTGCGGCGAGGAGCGTCTTCGTGCGCTCGCCGTTTGAAAGGCTCTCAAAGGGCCTCGTGAGCGCGTCCCCGCCGAGCCCCAGCAGCCCCAGCTCGCGCTCCAGCTCCCAGTCCTCCGCCTCCGGGCAGGCTGCGCGCAGCACATTGAGCGTGTCCGCGCCCTCGTCCGCGACGTCATACGGGAAACAGTCCATGCTCTGCCGGCAGGCAATACTGCCTGTGTGCTCGTATTCGCCCATAAGCAGGCGCAGAAGCGTTGTTTTGCCGCGGCCGTTGCGGCCCACGAGGCCAAGACGCCAGTCCGTGTCCAGAGTTAGGGTCAGATTCTCGAAAAGGTTGTCGCCGCCGGGGTAGGCAAAGGTGAGGTTTTCAATTTTTATTGCTGACATTGCACACACCTCCAAAAAACAAAAGTGGCCGCAGGAGGGCAAACTCCCGCGACCGGACAGCGCCCGCGCCGTCGAGCGGCGCGCAGCGCGAGTGCGTACAAGCTATAACCTTCCTGCAACATGCGCGCCGGGCGCGCGTGACTTTATTTGCAGGAAGTATTGGACATCTTTTCACCCTTTTCATTGGAATTGCCGATATAATACCACCCGGCGTCACGGCGGTCAAGGGAGTTCAGGCACATGTAAACAAGCTGAAATATTCTCCGTCACCCGTGCTGGAGAGCACCCCCGGCTTTACGCCGGGGGCCGTTGTGTACTATTTACTGTGAGCTGGTGTCTGTGGAGCAATCCTGAGGGAAGAATTCGTCAATTGGGAAGCGTATCTGAGAGAAGATGGTACACGGGTCGTCCTGGCAGCTGCCGCCGGGGCACTCCTTCTCCGGCACGCAGTAGTCGTATGCAGGTATCAGCAACTGCGTATCGCGCTCCAGGCGTATGATAGTGAACTGGCCGAGCGTGACATAGAGGCGCTTGGCGGTGTCGCCGGTTACGAGGCTGTCGCCGAAGCGGTTGAGGATGAACAGCGGAATATCCGGCTGCTGAGTCTCCGGGCACATGCACTGCGTTGCGTCCACGAGCTTGAGGTGCAGCGCGATGGGGTCGACTGCCTCGACGGTGGCAATTGGCAAGCCGTCGACC
>CAYXVA010000035.1:0-8759 GCA_964467975.1 uncultured Oscillospiraceae bacterium
TTTCTTTTGGCAAGACAAAAGAAAGCGTCCCAGAAATATTGAAAGTTTCTTGCAAAAACAGCGGGCACGTAATACAATATTATGCCCGCGCTATGCGGGGTTGAAGAATTTTGCGAGGTAATGCAGTTTGTATCTTAAAGCGCTCGAGATCCAGGGCTTCAAGAGCTTCCCGGAAAAGACGCGGCTCACGTTCGAGCGGGACATCACCGCCATCGTGGGGCCCAACGGCTGCGGCAAATCGAATATATCGGACGCCATACTCTGGGTCATGGGCGAGCAGAGCAGCCGCACGCTGCGCGGCGGCAAGATGCAGGACGTCATTTTCGGCGGCACGGCAAAGCGCCCGGCCATGGGCGTGGCGCAGGTGTCGCTTATTCTGGACAACTCCGCCGGGCTCTTCGACGTGGACGCCGGGGAGGTCGTTATCACCCGAAAGTATTACCGCTCCGGAGAGAGCGAGTACTATATCAACCGCCAGCAGGTGCGCCTTCGCGACGTGAACGAGCTGCTGATGGACACCGGTATGGGCCGCGACGGCTACTCGATAATCGGCCAGGGCCGCATAGCGGAGATAGTCTCCGGCAAGAGCGCCGAGCGCCGCGAGGTGCTCGAGGAGGCGGCGGGCATCTCCCGCTACCGCCACCGCAAGGAGGAGGCCGAGCGCCGGTTAGCGCGCACGGACGAGAACCTTCTGCGCGTGAACGACAAGATAGACGAGCTCGAGCTCCAGGTGGCCCCGCTCAAGGAGCAGGCCGAGGTCGCAAAGCGCTATCTCGCGCTGCGCGACGAGCTGCGCGTGGCTGAGGTCAGCCTGTGGATGAGCGACCTGGACACTCTCCGCGAGCAGGCGGGCACGCTCGAGAGCGAGTATAACGAGACGAAATCCGCGCTCGAGGCCGCGAAACGCGAGCTGCAGGGGCTCTATTCCCGCAGCGAGGTGCTGACCGAGCGCATGCGCGCAAAGGACGTCGAGGCAGAGAACAGGCGAAATGAACTCACCCGCGCGCAGGCGCGCATTTCCGAGCTCTCTGCCCGCGCCGCCGCGCTCAAAAGCCGCATAGAGAGCTCCGAGCAGAACGCCGGGCGCATGCGCGCCGAGATGGGCGAGCTCGAGAGCCGTGTGCAGGAGGTCAGGGGCCAGATAGAGGCCGGCCGGGCGCGCATTGCCGAGATTGACGAGCGCAAAAAGAAGCTCGACGAGGACGCCGAGAGCGCGAAAAACGTCGCGGAAGGGCGCAAAATGCGCATAGCCAACCGCGAGCGCGAGCTGGGCGAGCTCACCGATGAGCTCACGAAGCAGATAGTCGAGCTCAGAAGCGCCGACTCGCGCATAAACATCCTCGAGGAGATGGAGCGCGACTACGAGGGTTTCGGCGGGGCTGTCAAGGCCGTCATGCGCGAGGCAAAGCGCGGCGCGCTGCGCGGCGTGCACGGCACGGTGAGCGAGCTGCTGCGCACGAGCGAGCAGACGGCGCTCGCGATAGAGACCGCGCTGGGCGCGGCGATACAGAACATAGTCGTGGACACACAGTCGGACGGCAAGCGGGCCATAGAGTTCTTGCAGCGGCGCAACGCCGGGCGCGCGACCTTCCTCCCGCTCGACGCCATACGCGGCGGCAGACTCGAGCGCATACCCGGTGAGGACGAGGGCTGCCTCGGCCTCGCGGTGGATTTGGTCGAGTTCGACGCGCACTATAAGAACGTATTCGAAAACCTCCTGGGCCGCACGCTCGTGGCCGAGACGCTCACGGACGCGATTGCGATATCCCGCCGCAACGGCGGCAGGGTGCGCATTGTGACGCTCGACGGGCAGGTCATGAACGCAGGCGGCTCCATGACGGGCGGCAGTGCCGGCAAGAACGCGGGCATACTCTCCCGCCGCAGCGAGCTCGAGCGGCTGCAGGCCGCGCGCGGGCAGCTCGCAAAGCGCCGCGACGAGCTCACGGCGAAAACCGACGAGCTCAAGCGCACGCTCACCGCCGCGCGCTACGAGCTGGACGTTGCAACGCAGGAGCTGCAGCAGATAAACACCGAACTCTCGTCCCTCGCGGCCGAGCGCCGCACGACGGAGAACGCGGTCTCTCAGTTTGAGGCGCTGCTCGCCGGACTCACGGGCGACAACGCCACGCGCGAGAAGGCCATCGGCGACGTGCTCGCCGCCGCGGACAGTTACCGCCGCGAGCTCGGCGAGGTGCAGGAGAAGATAAACTCCCTCAACGCCGAGGCGGAGGCCATACGCGCGTCGATAAGCGAAGCCACGTCGAGCAAGCTCGAGGTCGAGGGCGAGCGCACGCGCACCGACAAGGCCGCGCAGGAGAAAAACGCGGCGATACTGGACCTGGAGCGCGCCCTCGCGCGCGCCGAGCAGAAGAAGCTCTCCGCCGAGATGGAGGAAAAGCAGCTCACGGACAAGCTCTGGGACGGCTATGAGCTCAGCCACAGCGCCGCCGAGGCCATACGGCAGCCCGTTGAGAGCCGCGCTAAGGCCGCGCGGCAGATTTCCGAGCTGCGCAAGGAACTGACCGGGCTCGGCAACCCGAACATCGGCGCCATAGACGAGTACAAGCGCGTGAGCGAGCGCTATGAGTTCCTCGCCGGGCAGCGCGACGACGTCGAAAAGGCGAAAAATGAGCTGCTGGGTATAATTTCCGATATAACCGGGGAAATGAGAAGTATATTTACGCGCGAGTTCGCGGCGATAAACGAGAGCTTTAAGGAGACCTTCACCGAGCTCTTCGGCGGCGGAAGCGCGGAGCTGACGATAACGCCGGCAGACGACGTGCTCACCGGCGACATAGACATACGCGTCCAGCCACCGGGCAAGGCGGTCACGACGCTGACGCTGCTCTCGGGCGGCGAGATGGCCTTTGTCGCGATAGCGCTCTACTTCGCCATTATAAAAATCCGCCCAACGCCGTTTTGCGTGATGGACGAGATAGAGGCCGCGCTTGACGAGGCCAACGTCAACCGCTTCGCCGACCACATGCGCGCGCTGAGCGGCAAGACGCAGTTCATAGTCATAACCCACCGGCGCGGCACGATGGAGGAGGCCGACAGGCTCTACGGCGTGACGATGCAGGAAAAGGGCGTTTCAAAGGTCATAGAGCTCGACCTCGACGAGGCCACGAAGCAGATAGAGGAGGAAAACAATGGGGTTCTTCGACAAGATAAAGCAGGGGCTTGAAAAGACCCGCCGCCAGATGGGCGGCCTGTTCGCCGAGTTCACCGGCGAAAACGAGGAGTTTTTCGAGGAGCTGGAGGAGTCGCTTATCCTCGCCGACGCGGGCGCGGACACGGCGATGAAGGCCGTCGACGAGCTGCGCGAGCGCGTGAGGGCCAACGCCCTGCGCGGAGCGGACGAGGTCAAGGGCGCGCTTGTTGACATACTCGCCGAGCACCTGAGCGTGGGCAGCTTTGAGCTCAAGCTCGAGACAAAGCCGTCCGTCATACTCATGGTCGGCGTGAACGGCGTGGGCAAGACCACAACAATAGGCAAGCTCGCCGCAAAATACACATCCGAGGGCAAAAAGGTGCTCCTGGCCGCGGTGGACACCTTCCGTGCGGCGGCCGCCGAGCAGCTGACCGTGTGGGCCGAGAGGGCGCACTGCGAGATAGTCAAGCACGGCGAGGGATCCGACCCAGGCGCGGTCGTGTTTGACGCGCTGACCGCCGCGAAGGCGCGCGGGACGGACATCGTGATAGTCGACACGGCGGGCCGCCTCCACAACAAGGCAAACCTCATGAACGAGCTCGCGAAGATACACCGCATCATAGAGCGCGAGGTCCCGGACGCGGACCTTGAGACACTCATGGTCATAGACGCGACGACGGGCCAGAACGGGCTCATACAGGCCAAGCAGTTTTCCGACACCGCGTCGATCACCGGAATCGTGCTCACCAAGCTCGACGGCACGGCCAAGGGCGGCATCGTGTTCGCCATAGCGGGCGGCATGGGCGTGCCCGTCAAGTACGTCGGCGTGGGCGAGGGCGTGGACGACCTGATGTCCTTCGAGCCCAGGGCCTTCGCGGAGGCGCTGCTGTCATGAGGCTGATCCTCGCTTCCAACAACGCGCACAAGGCGCGCGAATTCCGCGAAATCCTCGCCCCGCTGTGCATAGACGTCGTCACCCAGAGCGAGGCGGGCTGCCACTTCGAAGCCGACGAGACGGGCGACACCTTCGAGGAAAACGCCTTTATCAAGGCCGAGGCCGCCATGAAGGCCACGGGCGAGGCCGCGGTCAGCGACGACTCGGGCCTCGAGGTCGACGCGCTCGGCGGCGAGCCGGGGGTGCACTCGGCGCGCTACACGGGCCGGCACGAGGACTCCGACGCCGACCGCAGGGCGTTCCTGATGAAAAAATTAGAGGGCGTGGAACATCGCACGGCGCGATTCGTCTCAGCGATATGCTGCGTGTTCCCGAACGGAGACGTACTCCGCGCCCGAGGCACCTGCGAGGGGAGCATAGCGACGCGCGAGGCCGGCGAAAACGGCTTTGGCTACGACGCTATCTTCATACCCGAGGGCAGCGCGCTCACGATGGCAGAGCTGAGCGCGGAAGAGAAAAACGCCATTTCCCACCGGGGACGCGCACTGCGCGAATTTGCCCGGCTCTTAAAGGAGTATTGCGATGCTGACAAGTAAACAGAGGGCCTACCTCCGCGGCCTGGCCGCGAAGGAGGACACAATACTGCAAATAGGCAAAGACGGCATAACCGAGAACACCACTCAGGTGCTCGGCGACATGCTGCGCGCCCGCGAGCTCGTGAAATGCCGCGTGCTGGAAAACTCCATGCTCACCGCGCGCGAGGCCTGCGACACGCTCTCCGCCCGCTGCCGCGCAGAGCAGGTGCAGGTCATAGGCAGCAAGTTCGTGCTCTACAAGCGCAACGAGCAAAAGCCCAGGATCGAGCTGCCTAAGGCGGCGAAGAAGAGATGAGGCTGGCCTTTTACGGCGGCAGCTTCAACCCGCCGCACCCGGCGCACGTCCGGGCCTGCCGCATAGCGTACGAGCGCTTAAAGCCCGACAAACTGCTCGTCATACCCGCCGCGACCCCGCCGCACAAGCCCCTGCCCGAGGGCAGCCCCGACGCCAACGAGCGCATGGAGCTCACGCGGATAGCGTTCCGCGATTTCCCCGAGGCCGAGGTGAGCGACATGGAGCTCCACCGCGAGGGCAGGAGCTACACCTCCGACACGGTCAAAGAGCTCAGGCACGCGTATCCGGACGCGGAGCTCATAATGATAATGGGCACGGACATGCTCTTGAGCTTCGAGGAGTGGCACGAGTGGCGCTATATTCTCTCCGAGGCGAGCCTCGCGGTTTTGCCGAGGGAAGAGGGCGGGCTCGCGGCCATAGAGCGCGAGGCCGAGCGCATGAGGCTCGCATGCGGCGCGAAGATTTACGTCCTCGACGTCGCGCCGATGCCCATGTCCAGCTCGGAGATGCGCGCCCTGCTCGTGAGCCGCCGCGGCGCGGACGAGCTCGACGGCGAGGTGTACGCGCGCATAATAAAGCGCCGCGACTACGGCGCCAAGCCGCAGCTCGACTGGCTGCGCGAGCGGGCCTACGCCTACCTCAAACCCACGCGCGTGCCGCATGTGGCGGGCTGCGAACACGAGGCGGTGAAGCTCGCCGAGCGCTGGGGCGCGGACCCCGGCGACGCTGCCGAGGCAGGTATTTTGCACGACATTACCAAAAAACTTACGATGCCGGAGCAGTTGAAGTTGGCAGAAAAATATGGTATAGTGTTTGATGCGCTCGAGCGCGAGAATTTAAAGCTCACGCACGCCATCACGGGCGCAGCGCTGTCCAGAGACCTCTTCGGCGTGACCGATGCTGTGTACGACGCGATTCGCTGGCACACCACGGGCAAGCCGGACATGACTCTGCTGGAAAAAATAGTTTATCTGGCAGACTACATTGAGCCTACGCGCGATTTTGACGGCGTCGAGCCGCTGCGCGCCCTGGCTTACGAGGACATAGACGCCGCAATGGCCCTGGGGCTCCGCATGAGCCTCGAAGAGCTTAAAGCGAGCGGGATAGTGCCGCACAGCGCCACGGATGAGGCGCTGAGATGGTACGGAAAGGACGAATAATGCACCTCTTTGGCGGAAACGGAAAACACGGCAAGCACAGCACTTCCGGCCACGGGACGGGCGACAAGGAGCCCTTAAACGACAACAACGGCTCATGGCCGGACGAAAACGACGGTTATGAGCGCCGAGACTACGGCGAACCCGAGCGCGGATACTCGGGCTATGACGACTATGACTACGCCGACGACCTCGAGTACGACCGGCGCTACAAGGCGCGGCAGCAGCGCTACGCCTCCCGCGAGGCGGCAAACAACTCGACGCAGCAGCACTTCGCCAGCGACGACATAATCTCACGCGAGGAGAGGGCGCGCAGCAAAAAGCGCTGGCCGCGCCGCCTGGGGATCACGCTCGGCGTGCTCGCCGTTGTGATTATCGGCGCCTTTGTCTGGTACCGCAACTGGGCGACCGCCCCCGTGACGGACGGCGGGCTCAACGACTACAGCACGCCGGCGCCGGAGGAGACCGGTGTCGCCGCGGTGGCCCCGGAGAGCTCGGGCGGCAAGCGCGATGGGGTCTACACCTTCCTTATATCGGGCATAGACGTCGTCGGCTACCACAACGACACTAACCTCGTCGGCATGTTCGACACGGTGAACCACAAGCTCAACATCGTCAGCCTGCCGCGAGATATGCTCGTGAACGTGAACCTCAACATCAAGAAGATAAACCAGCCCTACGCCGCGGCCAAGAATAACGGCGAGGACGCGACGGCGGCGCTGCTCGACACCGTGGCCGATGTGCTGGGCTACAATGTCGACATGTACGCCTTCATCAATATCGATGCGGCGGCGGAGATAGTCGACGCCATAGGCGGCGTTTATTTTGACATACCTTACGACATGGACTGGGACGCGCCGGATCAGGATTTGTATATCCACATCAAGGCCGGGCCGCAGACGCTCAACGGTGAGAACTTCGTCAACGCCATGCGCTTCCGTATGTCTAACGACGGCAGCCACACCTACGCCGGCGGCGACATAGAGCGCATAGAGTTCCAGCAGCAGCTGCTCATGGCCTTGGCGCAGCAGCTTTTAGATATCGGGAACATCCTGAATATCGGCAAGATATATTCTGCCGTAATGGACAACACCGAGACCAACGTCTCGCTTGGGAACATTGCGTACCTGCTCGAGCAGTTCATGCAGCTTGACAGCGACGACATCACCTTCCAGACCATCCCCAACCGCATGGACGGCATGATAAACGGGCTCAACTACGTCATGCCGCTGATAGACGACTGGCTGGTTATGCTCAACGAGTATCTCAACCCGTTCGATGTGGAGATAACCGAGAGCAATATAAATATGATCTCCTATATAGACGGCGAGTGGACCATGACCCAGGGCTATATAGAGGGAGGAGAGGAATCATTTGCGTACTTTGGATAGAGAAAAGGAGTTTTGTTAATGCTGACACCTAGGGAAGTAGCCGAGGCGGCGGTCAAGGCCCTTGACGCCAAACAGGCGAAGGACATTACGCTGCTGCGCACGACTGATGTGACCGTGCTCGCTGACTATTTCGTTATCTGCACAGCTACAAGCTCGACGCACGTCAAGACGCTCACCGACGAGGTCGACCGCGTGTTGAGCGAGGCGGGTGAGCCGCCGCTCAGGCGCGAGGGCTATCGCGGAGGCGGCTGGATACTGCTCGACTTCGGCTGTGTTATAGTCCATATCTTCCAACAGGAAATGCGCGAGTTCTACAACCTCGAGCACCTTTGGAGTGACGCGGAAGAGGTGCCCCTCTCATCCCTGCGAGGCCCTACGGCCTGAGCGGGGCGCTCGGGTCAAAGGGGCCATCGGACAAGCTAAACTTACAGTAAAGGGAGAAGTTACACAAAATGGGCTACGATTTCGCGCGTATAGAGAAAAAATGGCAGAATTACTGGCTTAAGAACAAGACCTACAAGGCCGTGACGGGAGACAAAACCCGCAAGAAGTTCTACCCGCTTATAGAGTTCCCGTACCCGAGCGGCGACGGACTGCACGTCGGCCACCCGAGGCCGTACACCGCTATGGATATTGTCGCGCGCAAGCGCCGCATGGAGGGCGAGAACGTCCTGTTCCCGATAGGCTTCGACGCCTTCGGCCTGCCGACCGAGAACTACGCCATCGCAAACCACATGCACCCGCGCGACGTCACCAAGCGGAACATCGAGCGCTTCTCGAAGCAGCTGCAGATGCTGGGCTACAGCTTTGACTGGGACCGCATGGTCGACACCACAGACCCGAAATACTACAAGTGGACTCAGTGGATTTTCCTGCAGATGTACAAGCACGGCCTGGCTTACAAGGCCAGCATGCCCGTCAACTGGTGCACCAGCTGCAAATGCGTCCTCGCAAACGAAGAGGTCGTTGAGGGCGTGTGCGAGCGCTGCGGTGCACCCGTTATCCGCAAGGAGAAGAGCCAGTGGATGCTCAGGATAACCGCGTACGCGCAGAGGCTCATTGACGACCTCGACGACGTCGACTACATCGAGCGCGTCAAAATACAGCAGCGCAACTGGATAGGCCGCTCCACCGGCGCGGAGGTCGACTTCAAAGCCACCACCGGTGACATTATCAAGGTCTTTACCACCCGCTGCGACACGCTCTTCGGCGCGACCGACATGGTCATCTCGCCTGAGCACGAGGTTGTCAAAAAGTGGCTCGCCGACGGCAGC
>CAYXVA010000036.1:0-1856 GCA_964467975.1 uncultured Oscillospiraceae bacterium
ATAATAGTAAAAACCCTCAAACCATTGCGGTTCAAGGGTTTTTCATGGAGCTGCTGCCCGGATTCGAACCGGGGACCTCATCCTTACCAAGGATGCGCTCTACCTACTGAGCTACAGCAGCATACTTTACCCCACGGGGGTTGGCCCGTGGGGTGTGGCGACCGAGAAGGGACTTGAACCCTCGGCCTCTAGCGTGACAGGCTAGCGTTCTAACCGACTGAACTACTCGGCCACTTTGCCGTTCGCTTGGGACTTGCGCGCCTCACAAGCGGCTTTTGTAATATACCAGAACCGAGCCGGATTGTCAATAGTTTTTTTAAAAAAACAGTCTAATTTTTCATTGGCTTGCCTGAGCGCCGCTTTTGTGGTAAAATCTCCGCAGAAACTGTCAAGGAGGCGGAGCATGAAAAAAGCCGTCTGCATAGTGCTCATACTCTGTCTGGCGCTGCTGCCGTGCGCGGCGCTCGCCGCTGACTCCGCGGTGTGCTTTATCGCGATAAACGACGACCTGCTCCCGCTCACCAGCCAGGCGTACTCCCAGGGCGGGCTGTTCTACGTGCCCGTCACCGTCTTTACGCAGCTGCGGCTCTACAGCACATACCAGTCCAGCACAAGCACGCTGGAAATAACTAGCTCGTCAAGGCAGATGTTCTTTAACCTCGCCACGGGCGAAACATACGACTCCAACAACACTTACTACACTGCCAGCGCAATCATGCGCGGCGGCGTGGTGTACGTCCCGGTCGACTTCGTCTGCCGCCAGTTCGGGCTCAGCTGGTCCTATATACGCGGCAACGGCTACGGCGATTTGTGCCGCATAACCGACGGCACCGCCTCGCTCTCGGACGTGCTCTTTATGAACGCCGCGGCCCCGCTGATGTCGAGCCGGTACAACGAGTACGTCGGCGCTACCGTCTCCCCCGACGCCAATGACGGCAGCGTCAGCAACGCGGATAGCGTGATCTTCCTCTCCTTCCAGGGCATGCCGGGCGACGATATGCTCACCGCGTTGAACACATACGGCATAAAGGCCACATTCTTCCTGACGGCCTCGGAGATAGCGGAAAACCCCGGCGCCGTCCGGCGCATTGCCGGCGAGGGACACAACATCGGCGCGCTGTGCTCATCGAGCCCCGCTTCGGAGTACTCCGACTTCTCCAGCGCACTCTGGACCGCCGCGCGCATGGCCAGCGTACTGGTCGCCGCGGCCTCGCGCGACTACTCCGACTCGTGCGAATACTGGGCTGGTGTGAACGGCCTTGTCTTTTGCGACTACACCGTCGACGGCGTGCGCTCCGGCGCGGGCGTCACCGCTTCTGAACTCGCCGCCATGCTTTCCGGCAGCCGTTCCCCGCTCATATACCTGCGCATACAGTGCAGCCGCACTACCGAGTCGGATATCGTGAACATCATAAACACGCTGCGCTCCGGCAGTTCAATCCTGGCTGCATGCGAGACCAGCGAGGTTTGACACAAGCGTGTACGGCCCGCCCCTCGTCCGGGGCGGGCCGTTTTTCGCGCTTATCTGTACGCCTCGTGGTTTGTGGTCTCGTCCCAGTTTGCTATCATGATGAGGGCTGAGAAGGCGTTGGGTATGCCGATGTACGGCAGCGCCTGTACCAGCGCGGCGGTGAGCTCCAGCAGACTGTTGCCGGCCTTGAGCGCGCCGGATATGTGCGCTTTGAGCTGCGTGGCGGCGCCCATCGCGGCGAGCGTTATCACGCTGAGCATTTCGCGCGTCTTGCCGTCCAGGCCGCGGCGCGTGGCGAAGTATCCGAAGCTGTCGGCGGTGAGCAGATGCGGCACAAATTCGCCGAACACGCCGGGCAGCCTGGTGAACACGGCCTTCACCTCGT
>CAYXVA010000036.1:1866-8748 GCA_964467975.1 uncultured Oscillospiraceae bacterium
CCGAGGCTCCTGTATGGCCTTACCGGCGCTCTCGCGCTCGTCAACCGTGACCGTGGCCGCGTCGGCAAGCGGCAGCGCTATGCCCTGCGCCTCGAAGGCCTCGTCCATCGCGGCGACGGCGTTGAGCGTACGCGGCCAGCCGATGTACATGGCGCAGGAGTAGACTGCCTCGCGCACCTCCAGCGGCGTGTTGCCCGCGGCGAGCGCGGCCGCGACGTGCGCCTTGAGCTGCGGCAGCTGGCCGAGCGTCGCGATGGCCGTGACGGTTATGAGCTCGCGCTGCTTGTCATCCAGCACGCCGGTGTTGAAAACCTCTCCGAAAATCTCGTTTTGCAGTATCGCCAAGAGCTCCGGGTCGCGCTTATCAGGCTGCGGCTCGGCACCGAAAAGGCGCTTATAAGTCTCTTTCGCTTCGTTTGTAAGCTCCATGTCTATAACCTCCGCTCGGTTTCTTATGAGCGTATTATAATCCCGCGCAGTGAATGGCGCAAATACCTCTTTTCTATCTTGAAACATGCATCTGGCGCATATTTCGCGCGCAAAACGGCCCGTCCTTAACGGACGGGCCGCGTTTTACACGTCGTAGCGCGTGTAGGGCTTATAGCAGTCGCGGCAGAGGGTCTTGCCGTTGACAAGGTGCGCGTAGCTCTCGGCGAACTCTTCTCCGCACTCGGCACAAGTGCAGTTGGCCATCATGCGCGCGCCCTCGGGCAGCGGCAGCTTCACCGGCTTAACGAAAAAGAGCTCGGCCGGCTCGCGGCCCTGGTAGTACGCGAAGCTCTCTTCGCGCGTCATACCCGCCGGCTTCGGCCGCAGCACGAGCCGGACGCTCTTGCCGCTTGCGCGCTCGTAGAAGCTGAAGGCCATCTTACCCGTCAGGTGGAACATGAGGTTCCCCTTGCCCGCGCTGCAGCCGAGCATGACCTGTATGCCGTCCACGCAGCAGGCGTCGTTTTCGCTTATGCAGCAGACCTCCTCGTCGTCGGAAAACTTCAGGCCCAACAGCTCTATTGCATACAGCGCGGCCTTGTAGCCTATGGTGAGGCCGCCGCACTCATGGCCGTGGAAGGCCACGCAGTCGGCCCATTTGGCGTTTTTCATTTGAATCACCTCAAAGTTTGATATCCGGGAAGGGCACCACAACGGGTATGCCCATGTAATCGACAATGTGCACGTGCATGCGGTAGACCTCTTCTATGTTCTCGCTCGTCATAGCCTCGCGCCCGCCGTAGGCAAAGACGCGCTCGTCGCGCAAAAACAGGAATCTGTCGCAGTAGCGCACCGCGAGGTTGAGGTCGTGGAGTATGACGACGGCGCATATGCCCTTTTCCCGGGCAATCGCGTCCACCGTCTGCATCGTCTCGTGCTGCGCCCTCGGGTCGAGCGAGCTCGTCGGCTCGTCCAGAAGCAGCACCTGCGGCTCCTGAGCGAGCGCGCGGGCTATGGCCACCTTCTGCTGCTCGCCGCCTGAGAGCTCGTCCACGCGCCTGAGCGAGTAGTCCGTCAGCCGCAGCCGCTCGAGCGACTCCATGACCACCTGCTTGTCGTGCGCCGTGGCGTCCCAGGTTATGTAGGGCCTCCGTCCCAGCAGCACGGCGTCGAACACGGTCAGCGTGCCCTTCGGCGGCGTCTGCGGCACATAGGCGCAGATTTTTGCGTGCTCACGCCGCGTGAGCGAGAGCAGATTGTGTCCGTCCACGAGCACTTCGCCGCTCTCCGGGGTGAGAACGCGGTCCATACATTTAATAAGCGTGCTCTTGCCCGCGCCGTTGTTGCCCAGCACGGCCACGACCTCGCCCGCTTCGCTCGAAAAGCCGACGCCGTCGAGCACACGTCTCTCCGGCGTATAGCCGAAGCATATGTTGCGAACCTCAAGCACGTCTGGCCCCTCCCTTCAGCAGCAGGTACAGGAACACCGGCGCACCGAGGAAGCTCGTCACCGCGCCGACGGGCAATATTGTCGGGGCGATAAGCACCCGACTGACCAGGTCGGCGAGTATGAGCAGCAGAGCCCCGCCCGCTGCCGAGCACGGCAGCAGCCAGCGGTAGTCGTCGCCCACAAAGCGGCGCATGGCGTGCGGCGCGACGAGGCCGATAAAGCTGATTATGCCGACGAAGGACACCGCCAGCGCGCTCGCGACGGTACATACGGTCATGCTCACAAGCGTCACGGCGCGCACGTTCACTCCGAGGCTCGCCGCCGTGTCGCTGCCGGAGTGTATGGCGTTGTAGTCCCAGCGCTTGAGCAGGAAGTACACGAGCGCCGCGGCGTCCACCGCCAGCAGCAGCGCGAGCTCGCGCCAGTTCGTGCTGCCCAGGTCGCCGAAGGTCCAGAACACCACTGCGCCGAGCTGCGTGTCGTCGGCAAAATATTGCAGCAGCGTGCTCCCGCCGGTGAAGAGGCTGCTGAGCGCCACGCCCGCAAGCACGAGCGCGCCCGGGCCCAGATCGCGCCTGAAGCGCGAGATAGCCACTATCACCGCCGTGGATGCGCTGCCGCACACGAAGGCGCAGAGCGTGACTATATAGGGGTTGTTTATCTGCACGGCGTAGGCCCCTCCGGTGGCCGTGACGCCGCCGCCAAAGACGATGATGCCCACCGCCGCACCGAAGGCCGCGCCCTGGCTCACGCCGAGCGTTGAGGCGCTCGCGAGGGGGTTATTCAGCACGCACTGCATGACCGCCCCGGACATGCCCAGCGCCGCGCCGACAAGTATTGCCGCCACGGTGCGCGGCAGCCGGTTTTCAAAGAGCGCCACGCGCGAGAGGCTGTCCCCGCCCCCGAAGAGGGTGGAGACGACCTCCCACGGCGTGAGCTTTATGGAGCCCGTAGCGGCCGACGCGACGACCGCCGCGAGCAGCAGCACGATGGTGACGGCCAGGGTCAGCAGCTTTCTGCGCTGTAGCCCCTCGTAGCCGGGGTGTATGCCCTTACCCATTGGTGCTTATGTCCACGGCGCCGTAGTACGCGCCATAGGCTTCAAGCTGGCTCAGATAGTCCGGCTCGCCGAGAAAGAAGTCGAAAATCTCGCTCGCTTTGGCCTCGAAGTCCATGTCTGCGAACGCCTCGGGATAGAGCACGCTGCCGACGTAGTAGCAGTTGGCGAGGGATATCTCCATGTTGTCATAGTAGCTCGTGGAGCTCGGGTACTGGTACATGTTGCCGTTTTGGAAGGCGCTGAGCTCGGCATAATAGGCCGGGTGTTCGACGTAGTCCTGGCGCACCAGAGGCACTCCGCCGCTGTCCATGAAGATGTACTCGGGGTTCCAGACCACTATCTGCTCCTTGTCAACGGTGTAGGACGCATACTCGCCGCTGCCGTCGGTCCCGTCGGCGAGGTTGACGGCGTTCACGCTGAGCATCACGGGGTCGTACACGCGTATGCCCTCGATGCCGTGAACCCCGCGGAAGGTGGCAGCAGCGCTGAGCACGGTGCGCCGCTCGCTCTCGGGTATCCCCGCCGTTAGGCTCTCGAGCTCGGCAAAGCATGCGTCGACGTAGTCGGCGATGGCCTCGGACCGCTCGCTCACGCCGCAGACGTCGGCCATGATGGCGAGCGACTGCTCGAAGTCCTCGCCGAAGAGCGTGCCCTGGCTGACGGCCACGACCGGTATGCCCGTCTCGCGCGCAAGCTGGTCGGCGACATCGACAGTGGCCGTGCAGAATATCACGTCCGCCCCGGTCAGGATGATCTCCTCGGAGTTGTACGACGTGTTGCCCTGCGAGTCCGTGCCGACTACCGGCACGTCCGCCCAGACGTCTTTGGTGACGTTGGCGTATGCGGTGAGCGGGGTTATGCTGTCCGCATTCATGCCGGAGTAGCCGACGACGCGGTCGGCCAGTCCCAGATACGTCGCCATGCGCGGCGTGTTGCCCAGCACGACAATGCCGTCCACCTCGACGGGCACCGTGACAGTCCTGCCCAGCGCGTCGGTTATCTCGCGCGTTTCGCCGCTGTCCGCACTCGGGGACGCACCCTGCGTGCCGCACGCGGCCAGGGACAGCGCGAGGGCCAGTACAATTATAATAGAGGCAAGTTTTTTCACTTACTCTTCACCTCAACTGTCTCTTTGCGACAATTATAGGCGGTGAAGATTTCGCGCGCAAGCCCCCCGGGGGGTTATAATTCTTCCGCCGAAACGGAAAACTCGCTGAGAATCTGCAAGAATCGCCTGAGCAGCGGCGTCATCTCGTCTGCCATGTACGCCGCGCCGTACGACATGAGCTCCGTGCCCTCTATCGGTATATAGCGCACTCCGGGCGCCCTTATCCCAGGCGTATCCGGCAGCACGGCTGCGGCAAAGCCGGCGGCGACAATTGCGCTCTGAATCTCGAGCGAATCGCAAAATAATATCTCACCCGTGTCGCGCTCTGCCATGAGCGCATTCTGCACGGCCGTCACCGGGCGCGGCGACGCGTTGGGGCGCGATATTGCCAGCGGCATACGGCTGTCGGTTATCTCCCTCTCGGTCAGCCTCTCGCGGCCTGCGAGCTTGCTGTCCTCGCTCACGGCGCAGACCACACGGCACATCGAAAGCTCGCGGTACACGGCCTGCTTCGGCGCGCTCTCTTTAAACGTCGGCATAATCTGTATCTCGCCGTCCAGCAGCAGATTTTCCAGCGAGTCGTGCGGCACGACCCGCAGCGCCGGAACAAAGCCGCCTTCCTGCTCCCTGAGCTCCTTCACCGCGTCCGTCAGAAGCCGCATCTCCAGCGTATTGCGGCAGCCTATGCCCAAAATGCGCTGCTGCTCCTCGCTCGACTCGCGCAAACGGCCCTTTGAGACGTTGAAAAGGCGCAGAATCTCTCCGGCGTACTGAGTATACAGATACCCCTCCTGCGTCATGCGCACGCTCTTGCTCGTGCGCTTGAACAGACGCACGCCAAGTTCGTCCTCAAGAGAGCTTATCTGGTGGCTGACCGCCGGCTGCGTCAGCCTGAGCTGCTCCGCGGCACGAGAAAAGTTCAGCGTGTTTGCAACCGCCAAAAAACACTCGAGTTGTGTCGTATTCAAACAAAATCAGCTCCCCTAGTTACCCTGTAGATTTGTATGATACGGAAAAGCTATAAAAACGTTTTATAGATAATAACATATTTGAATTTCACATTCAAGCCGCAACGTGCTATATATATCAAGGTCCAAATAGTTAACATCTAAAGGAAGGGGGTAAAAGCTCTTATGGATGTTGACCTTGGCGAAATGATTAAGGACAGCCGTTTCATTGGAATGCAGCTCTCCTCGGTGGGCAGCAGAACATTGCACGGCCAAGGTCTGACGCCAATCCAAGCGCGTGTGCTCATCTATATACTCAAGCACTCGGATGAGGGCACCTCGCTTACCGACATACATCACGAAACCGGGTACACCATGGCCGCGGCCTCCGGGCTTATTAAGCGCCTGCGTGAAAACGGTTTTGTTCGTGTTGAGGCCTGCAAGCTCGACGAGCGGCGAAAGCTGCTTTTTCCTACAGAAAAGGGCAGGCAGGTGAGCAAGCTCATGGATATGTATATGGACGAGCTGTCAAACAAGCTCTATAAAGGCTTCTCCGATGAGGAGCTCAAGACGTTAGACCGGCTTCAGAAAAAGATGATACACAACTTGTCGGCCAGCAACAACTGTAATTTGGAGGGATAACAGCTTGAAAACCGTCTTTCATCAAGTTGGGCGTTACAAGCGGGAGACTTTCCTCACCATGGGCCTCACAGCGTGTGAGGTCATCCTGGAGATACTTCTCCCGTTTATAACGGCCCGGCTCATCGACAATGGCCTTGAGGCCGCAAATATGCCGGTCGTACTGAAATACGGCCTGCTGATGATTGTAATGTCGTTCGCCAGCCTGGGCTTTGGCGCCCTGGCCGGCAAATATGCCGCCGTCGCCTCCGCGGGCTTCGGCGCGAATCTGCGCGAGGGCATCTACAACAACATACAGACCTTCTCGTTCTCGAACATCGACAAGTTCTCGGTCCCGAGTCTCGTCACCCGTATGACCACGGACATCACGAACGTTCAGATGGCCTTCATGATGTGCACCCGCGTGGCGGTACGCGCGCCTATGAACCTGATATTCAGCTTCGCGATGTGCATGTACATCTGTCCGCAGATTGCCCCGACTTTCCTCATCGCGGTCGTGTTCCTGATAATCGTCCTCGGTGCCATCATGATAGTGACGCTCAAGATTTTCAACGAAGTGTTTCGCCGCTACGACGACCTGAACGCCAGCGTGCAAGAGAACGTCGGCGCCATCCGCGTGGTCAAGACCTTCGTCCGCGAGGACTATGAGGGCAAGAAGTTCAACAAGGCCAGCGATATGCTCTACAAGCTGTCCGTCAAGGCCGAGGCCCTGCTCGCCTTCAACAACCCCGCGATGATGATAGCCGTCTATTTCTGCATCATCATGGTTTCCTGGCTCGGCGCTCAGTACATCGTCATCGGCGACCTCACCACCGGCGACCTCACCAGCCTGTTCAGCTACATCATGAGTCTGCTCATGAGCCTCATGATGCTCAGTATGATAGTCGTCATGATCAGCATGTCTCTCGCCAGCATCCGCCGTATCAGCGAAGTGCTCCGCGAAGTCCCCGATCTGCACAACCCCGAAAACCCGATACACGAGGTTCCCAACGGCGACATTGATTTCGACCACGTCAGCTTCTCCTACAAGACCGGTTCCGGCAAAAACGCGCTCTCGGATATCGACCTGCACATCAAGTCCGGCGAAACGATAGGCGTTATCGGCGGCACCGGCGCCGGCAAGAGCAGCCTCGTCAACCTGATATGCCGCCTCTACGACGTAAACGATGGCAGCGTAAAGGTCGGCGACATCGACGTGCGCGACTACGACATGGACTCCCTGCGCAACCAGGTCGCCGTCGTGCTGCAG
>CAYXVA010000037.1:0-8612 GCA_964467975.1 uncultured Oscillospiraceae bacterium
ATAAATCTCTCGTCTTGGCCAGGTCTCCCTGTCAACGACGGTCATGGCTCACTCCCACTCAATCGTCGCTGGCGGTTTGCTCGTGACGTCGTAGACTACGCGGTTTATGCCGCGCACTTCGTTTACTATCCGGGTCGAGACGCGGTCGAGCACCTCCCATGGCAGGCGGAAGAAGTCCGCGGTCATGAAGTCGCTCGTCTCCACGGCGCGCAGCGCGAGCGTGTGGTCGTAGGTGCGCCCGTCGCCCATGACGCCGACGCTTCTCGTGTCGGTCAGCACGGCGAAGTACTGGTCAGGCAGCTTCGCAAGGCCCGCGTTGGCCAGTTCCTCGCGGAAGATGGCGTCCGCCTCGCGCAGTGAAAAGAGCTTTTCCTCCGTGACGTCGCCTATGACGCGTATGGCGAGTCCCGGGCCCGGGAAAGGCTGGCGCATGACCAGGCTCTCGGGCAGGCCGAGCTCTCGGCCTAGCTGGCGCACCTCGTCCTTGAAGAGCATGCGCAGCGGCTCTATAATCTCCCGGAAATCGACGTAGTCGGGCAGGCCACCGACGTTGTGGTGGCTCTTTATGACCGCCGCATCGCCCGCGCCGGACTCAATGACGTCGGGGTATATCGTGCCCTGGGCCAGGTAGTCCACCGCGCCTATCTTCTTTGCCTCCGCCTCAAAGACGCGGATGAACTCCTCGCCGATTATGCGCCGCTTGCGCTCGGGCTCGGTCACGCCCGCGAGCTTCACAAGGAAGCGCTCGCGCGCGTCGACGCGCACAAAGTTGAGCGCGCGGCGGGAAAAGACGTTCTCGACCTCGTCGGCCTCGCCCTTGCGCAGCAGGCCGTGGTCGACGAACACGGCGGTGAGCTTGTCGCCGACGGCCTCGCTCAAGAGCGCCGCCGCGACGGAAGAGTCCACGCCGCCGGAGAGCGCGAGCAGCACACGGCCCTCACCGACCTTCTCGCGGATGTTCCTTATGGCCTCGTCCTTGTAGTTGCCCATCGACCAGCTCCCGCCGGCGCCGCAGGCCTTGAAGAGGAAGTTGCGTATCATGTCCGTGCCGTGCTCGGTGTGGTTCACCTCGGGGTGGAACTGCACGCCGTAGAAGCCCCGGCTCTCGTCGGCTATCGCCGCGTTGGGACACACGGCGGTGTGCGCGGTGTTTTTAAACCCGTCCGGCACGCGCTCCATGTAGTCGCCGTGGCTCATCCAGGTGACGCCCTCGGCGGGCAGCGCGTCGAACAGGGCACAGTTCGTGTCGAACACAGTCTCCGTGCGGCCGTACTCGCGCGCGGTGTCGTCCTGTGCAGGGATTACGCTGCCGCCCAGGTACTGCGCCATGAGCTGGCAGCCGTAGCAAATGCCGAGCACGGGTATGCCGAGCTCGAAGATGGCGGGGTCCGCCTTAGGCGCGTCGGGCGCATAGACGCTGCCCGGCCCGCCGGTGAGTATGAGGCCAATCGGCGCGGCGGCGCGCAGCTCCTCTATCGGCATGGTGTAGGGCTTCACCTCGCAGTAGACGCCGCACTCGCGCACGCGGCGGGCGATAAGCTGGTTGTACTGCCCTCCAAAGTCAAGGACGATGACCGTTTCCTGTCGCATTCTTATCGTTCCCTCTCTTTTCCTCGTATTTCTCGTGGTAGTCGATGATTTCCTCGGCGACCTGGCGTTTTTTTACGCACCTGTCCATCGCCGAGTGGACTATAAAGCGGTGCGCCTCGTTTTCCGTCATGCCGCGCATTTTTATCAGAATGAGCTTAGCGCGGTTCATCAGACGGATTTCCTCTACCAGTTTTTTCACATCTTCATATGTGTACACGCCCAGCCCTCCTTTAAGCCGGCTCCATGGCCCGCGGCATCTGCCGCATGGGCCCTGAAACGCAAAAACGACGCTCCCGATGCCGAAAGAGGGCACTTCGGCCCTTTGGGTATCGTTGAACGTCGTCGCACAAAAAGCTCACAGCTCGTCACACAAAAAGCTCACAGCTCATCGAACAAAAGCTCACGGCTCATTTCTTAACGCAAACATTATATGCTTGCAATGTTCCGTTGTCAAGTGGGAATATGTCAAAATTTCGAATGTTTTTTGCCCTGTACGCTCTCGGCGGACACTCGCGCCGTCAGAGTTCGCCGCGCGTTATGCTGTAGACGATGTACGGCATGTCCATGCCGCGGTAGTGCTTCATCATTACACCTCTCGGGCTCATGCCGAGGCGACCGGCCACGCGGCGGGAGGCGCGGTTCACGTCGCGTATTATGGCATAGACCTCGCCGACCGGCAGGTTTTCAAAGGCCCAGTCCCGCACGGCCGCCGCTGCCTCGGTGGCGTAGCCGTGGTTCCAGTGCACGCGGGAAAAGACATAGCCCACCTCGGGCACGTATTTGTCGAAGCACGGCTGCACGGTCAGGCCGCACTGGCCGATGACCTCGCCCGTGGCTTTCAGTTCCACGGCGCAGAGCGCAAATCCCCACACCCGCCGGCGCTCGAGCTGCCGCGCCAGCCAGTCGGCCACGTCTCGGTCGGTAAACTCGTGGCCGTAGGCCCACATGGTGTCCGCGTCCATTATTCGCCTGAGCGCGTCAAAGTCCCCGGCCGTGAGGTCGCGCAGAACGAGCCGTTCGGTTTCCATCCTCATGTTTCTGTCCCCCAATGCGTCAAAATAGGCCCCGCGCCGTCAAACGCAGGGCCCGTTCAAGGGTATTATAGCACGGTTTCAGGTGAATTCATAGATGTACATGTACACCTGGCCCTCGGAGACCGGCGCGCATATGGCTATATGCGTGTCATCGAGCCAAGTGAGGACGGTCTCGCCCGCCACGCCCTCACGGCTGAAAGCTATGAACTCGCCTGTCGTGAAGTCGAGTACGCCCAACTCGGTAATCGACGTACTGCTGCTGTAAATGGCGTACGCCATGCGCGTGTTGGAGCCGTTCGAAAGAAAATAGCCGTAGCTTGAGATTTCGAACCCCTCCACGGGTATCCGCTCCCCGGTTTTGAGGTCCAGCACTGCAATTGCCCCGGAACCGTAAGCGTACACGCAGTACCTCGCGCCGGTGAATATTACCCCGTACGGGTTCTCTTCCCATTTATTATAGATGTGTGCATAGTCGAGTATCTGCACCGTTTGGCCCGTAGAAATGTCGTAGGACCATCCGGAGCACTCCGTTCCGTCATAATTGTAAACAAATAACGTATCGGGCCCGGCAAAAATGGCCTCCGTGGCCCCGGTGGCTGTCAGCTCGCCGACTTCGACCGCCGTCTTGGCGCTGAAATCGCAGTAGTAAGTGCCGCTTTCCGTCACGGCGAGGGCAGCGCTGCAATCGCCCGACCACTCGTAGGAGTAGACGGGGCCAATCTCTTCGATGCCCGTGCCGCCCAGGCAGTCCTCCGCCTCGCCGGTGTCCAAATGGAGCAGGTAAACGTACTCCTCGTAGTCATCCTGCACGCCTTGCGAGACATGCAGCAGCGCGGCGTCCGTCCGCCCGGGGATAGAGCTGACGTACCAATAAAGGTCTGAGGTCGAGTAGTCCAGCTTCAAAGCGCCGTCAATCACGGCCCAGTACACTTCGCCCGCATAGGTCTCACCGCTCCATTCGACGGAAAAGCTGCTGACGCTCGGCGCTATCTCATAATTCGTCAGCGCGCCGTCTACAATCTCCCAGTCCAGGAACGCGGCGACCGTGCCGTCGTCGTTGAGCCTCACGCTCTCCAGCCCCACGGCTCCCGTCTCTACGTACCACGCGGTAACACGCTCGTTGATTTTTACGCCGTTTACAGGCCCGGTGTCGACCACCGTCGCGCCATCCGGCACCTGCTCCACCTCGTCGAGGTGCAGGAAGCTTAGCACGGCCTTACGTATCTCCGGACTCGCGGCCATGGCTATGCCGGTCATGGACGCTAACGCAACAGCCGCCGCCAGCACGCCCACGAGTGCGCGGCGCAGCGCTCGGGTGCGGCGCCCAGGGGCGCGCTCCATATTCGCGGCAATGCGCTCTTTCAGATATTCGTCGGGCTCAAAGCAGCCGACTGCCCTGCGGTAATCGTCTCTTGTCATCGCTCATCCTCCATTTCGAGTCTCAGCATCTCCCGGCCGCGCTTGAGGCGCATCTTCACCGCCGATTTGCCGAGGCCGAGTATGTCCGCTATCTCCGCGACGGAGTAGCCCTCGTAGTAATACAGGTGAATGGGACCCTTGTACTTCTCGGGCAGGCATACAACGGCGTCAGCCAGAGTGAAGAGCTCGTGGGCTTCTATCGGGTAGTCGCTCTCAAGCGCCGCGGCGCGCTTGCGCCAGAAGCCCTTGAGGCAGTCGCGGCAGAGGTTTACGGTCACGCGTATGAGCCAGCGCTTTTCGTGCCCGGCGTCCGTGAACTCCGGCGCGCGATATAAAAGCCGCACAAAAGCCTCCTGCACCACGTCCTCTGCATCCGCGTGACATCCCAGATACACCATGGCCAGCCGGTAAACCATGGCCCCGTATGCGTCGTATTTCGCTTCAAACTCCCGTGCGCGCGCACTTGCATCTGCCATCTTCCGGCCTCCTTTCACCTATATAACGAACGGCGGGGCGCTCTCGTCACATGGAGGATGAAAAAAGCGCGAGCCAAGTTGGCTCGCGCCTGATATTGCGCTCACGCCTCGACGTCGCGCACGTACATGGGCCGCACGTTCGTGTCGGCGGTTTCTCGCACTTGAAGCTCAAATCGGTCGAGGTTCTTGAGCATGGTCGAGAGCTTGCCGAAGCCGTAAGTGCGCGGGTCGAAGTCGGGCTGTTTCTTTATAATAAGGTTGCCGAGGTTGGACATGTCTATCCAGCCGTCGTCGTCCGCGAGGTCGGCGACCGAGTCGGCGATAAGACTGATGATATCCTCCGGCACGGCGGGCTTGGCCTCCGCGGCAGCCGGAGCGGCCTTCTTCGAGGCGGCCTTCGCCGGGGCCTTCTCGGTCTTTTCGGCCGTCTTGGACACAGCCTTTTTGGCGGCCGCGGTCTTTTTCGCGGCGGTTTTGGCGGGCTTTTTGTACTTGTCGCGTATCACCTCGACGCGGATGAACTTGTCGCAGGCCTGGACGAAGGCCTTCGGCGTCTTTTCCTCGCCGATGCCGATGACGTACATCCCGCTCTCGCGCAGCCTTATGGCGAGCGGCGTGAAGTCGCTGTCCGAGCTCACGAGCACAAAGCCGTCGGTTTTGCCCGTGTACAGGATGTCCATGGCGTCGATTATCATCGCCGAGTCCGTCGCATTCTTGCCGGTCGTATACGCAAACTGCTGCTTGGGCGTGACGGCGTTGTCCAGCAGCGTCGTTTTCCACGAGCTCAGCCCGTGGCTGGCCCAGTCGCCGTAGATGCGCTTTATCATGGGCGTGCCGTATATCGCTATCTCTTCCATAATGCCCTTGAGGCAGTCGCGCGGCGCGTTGTCGCCGTCTATCAGCACCGCAAGG
Organism: uncultured Oscillospiraceae bacterium; assembly: GCA_964467975.1. Classification (GTDB taxonomy): domain Bacteria; phylum Bacillota; class Clostridia; order Oscillospirales; family Oscillospiraceae; genus Scatomorpha. Next base: position 5,432 of record CAYXVA010000037.1, read on the forward strand.
CGCAGATTTTCAATTGGCATATTGTCAACTCTTTTCGGTTAAGTATTGTCTTTCTTGTCGCAAAAGGCGCTCCGGAAGCCGCGCAACGATCCGGTCAACAGCGCGCAGCGCCGGAAGCGTGGAACCGGCGGCGCTAAACGGTGTCGCATACGCCGTCCGACGCGCTTTCCCGATGATTTTGCACATTTATTTTACCATGAATCCTGCGCGGGCACAAGCTCTGTGCAGTCTGCCAGGGGTGAATTTACAATTTTGCCTTGAATCGTGTTGACTTTTGCGATATAATGCTTAGGCTGTTTATCAGGCAAAAAATTCAGGACGGCGCCGTCAGGCGAAGCGCGCGGAGGACATGCGCGCTCCCGGCACAGGCGCCTTCCCCGCAGAAAAGGATGAAACACGCATGAGCGCATCTCAGAACAAGAAGAGGCGGCAGGCTGAGCGCGCCGCGGGCAGCAGCCCCAAGACGCTGGCAGAGCGCGAGGCCGCGCAGAAGGCCAAAAAGGAGCGGCGTAATTGGACGATTGTCGGCATTATCCTCGCTTTGTTCGTCATCGTTATCATACTGCTGAACACGAACCTGCTCTACACGGGCACCACCGCCATAACCATCGGCGACTACAGCTTTACCAACGCGGAGTACCAGTACTACTACAATGTTGCGTACAACAATATTGCCTCCCAGTACGGCTCCTACCTGAGCATAGCCGGACTCGACACGAGCGCGGATTTGGACGACCAGGCCTTCACCAGCACGGCCAGCTCCTTCCTCACTATGCTGGGCGTCAGCATTCCCGACTCCATGACGGACGAGAACCGCGCCGAGGACGCCACCTGGGCCGACTTCTTCCGCGCCACGGCGCTTGACAACATGCTGCAGGTCACCGCACTTTGGGACGCCGCCGTGGCTGACGGCTACACACTCAGCGACGACGACGCGGCAGCGATTGAAGACACTATCAGCTCCTATGCCTCCCTGGCCGAGCAGAACAACCTGCGCGGTGCCGACGGCTATCTCGCCGTTGTCTACGGCAAGGGCGTGACCGCCGACCTCGTCCGCGAACTGCTCTCGCGCGCCTATATCGCCGAGGAGTACTCCCAGGCCGTGTATAACGGTTTTGAGTACACCCGTGACGAGCTCGATACTTATTACAACGAGAACGCCGATGCGTTCGACGCCTTCACTCTCGACTACTACCTCGTAGCCGCTGAGACCGAGGAGGTCACCGAGACCGTCACCGATGAGGAGACCGGCGAGGAGACCGAGGAGACTAGCGAAGAGGTCACCGACGCCACCATGGCAGCGGCCAAGGACATTGCCGATGCGATAGCCGCCGCCGTAGAGGATGGCGAGGACTTTGCCGAGACTGTCGCCAACGAAATTGAGGACGCGGAGATAAACGAACTCAACAACGTCTTTGGCTACAGCATCTCCTACGGCTTTATTGAGGACTTCTCCGCCTGGGTGCTCGACGCCGACCGCGCTGAGGGCGACGTCGGCGTCATTGAAAGCGCCGGCAGCGGCTACTATGTCATAGTATTCCACTCCCGCAGCGACAACACCGACTACAACGGCGTCTCCTTCCGCCACATCCTCGTCCAGGTCGACGACACCGACGGCGACGGCGAATACAGCGATGAGGAAATCGCTGCCGCCGAGGAGAGCATCAATGAGATTTACGACGAGTGGACCTCCGGCGACATGACCGAGGACAGCTTCGCCGAGCTCGCCAACGCCAACAGTGACGACACCGGCTCCAACACCAACGGCGGTCTCTACGAGCACGTCGCCAAGAACCAGATGGTCGACCCGATCAACGACTGGATATTCGACTCCGCCAGGCAGCCGGGCGACACAGAGATCATCTACGTCGAGTCCACCAACTACTCCGGCTACCACCTGGTGTACTACGTCGGCGCCGACGACTACACCTATCACGACTGCCTCGCCCAGTTCGGCCTCGGCAGCTACAGCAACGCCCCCACAGGACTCAGGGAGCCCGACTATGAGGCCTGGGAGAGCGAGCTCCTTAGCGGCTACACCGTGAGCATTAACAGCTTCATCAACTGGTTCGCCAAGGTGTGACCGGGCGTCAATACGCACGTATTATAGAGGCAGGGCCGAAGGACCCTGCCTCTTTTGGATTTTGGAATATGCCGCTCGCTGCGCGAGCGGAGGGGGAAACCCCTTGATAGGGTTTCCCCCTTACCCCTTTCCTGATCTTCTTTTATCATTTTGGGGATTTCGCGCTCTGCGGAGCGCGACCAAGGGCGCTGCCCTTGGAACCCGCCACCTTTTGAAAAAGGTGGACGAAAACTTTTGTCCTCGCCGCGGCGTGGGCGCGGACTTTCGCTGTGAACCTGCAAATCTGAGGGGTGACTTACTTTACTATGCTGGAACGGACTAAGAGGACTGAGATGCTGTTGGGCTCTGACGCTATGCAGCGGCTGCGCGCGGCGCGGGTTGTGGTTGTGGGCCTGGGCGGCGTGGGGTCGTGGTGCGCGGAGGCGCTTACGCGCTCAGGTATTGGCGAGCTCGTGCTTGTGGACTCCGACTGCGTCGCTGAGAGCAACATGAACCGGCAGCTGGGCGCACTCAGCTCCACGGTGGGGCGTCCGAAGGCCGAAGTACTCGCCGAGCGCTGCCGCCTCATCGCACCTGACGCGGTGATTACGCCCGTGCAGGCGCTCTACAGCGCCGAGACCCGCGACGCCGTGCTCCCTGACTCGTGCTCTTACATCGCCGACTGCATCGACCTCGTAAGCTGCAAAGTCGACCTCATCGCCACCGCGCTTGAGCGCGGCATACCTATAGTCTCCGCGCTCGGCACCGGCAACAAGCTCGACGCGCAGCAGCTGCGCATAACCGATTTGGCCGAAACCAGCGGCTGCCCCTTCGCCCGCGTGCTCCGCCGTGAGCTCCGCCGCCGCGGCATCGAGCACCTCAACGTGGTGTTCTCCCCCGAGCCCGCCCACGACTGCGCACAGCCGGAGGCGCCGCCCCCAGGCCGCCGCAGCGTCCCCGGCTCCACAGCCTGGGTCCCCGCCGCCGCCGGCCTGTTGATGGCCCAAAAAATAGTCCTGGACCTGGCCGCCCCCTGACGCACGCACCCACCCCGCAGCGAATACAAAGTTTTCGTCCACCTTTTTCAAAAGGTGGCGGGTTCCAAGGGCAGAGCCCTTG
>CAYXVA010000038.1:0-1587 GCA_964467975.1 uncultured Oscillospiraceae bacterium
CCGATACGGCGGCCGGCGCGTTCGTACATCTGCGCTAGGTCGGTGTAGAGGTAGCCGGGGTAGCCGCGGCGGCCCGGGACCTCTTTCTTTGCGGCGGATATCTCGCGCAGCGCCTCGGCGTAGTTGGTGATGTCGGTGAGGATGACCAGCACGTGCATGTCCTTCTCGAACGCCAGATACTCGGCGGCGGTCAGGGCCATGCGCGGGGTGGATATGCGCTCGACGGCGGGGTCGTTGGCCAGGTTGGAGAAGACAACCGTGCGGTCTATGGCGCCCGTGCGGCGGAACTCGTTGATGAAGTATTCGCTCTCCTCAAAGGTGATGCCCATGGCGGCGAACACGACGGCAAAGCTCTCGTCGGCGCCCAGGACGCGGGCCTGGCGGGCTATCTGCGCGGCCAGAGCGGCGTGCGGCAGGCCGGAGCAGGAGAATATGGGCAGCTTCTGGCCGCGGACCAGGGTGTTCAGGCCGTCTATCGTGGAGACGCCCGTCTGTATGAACTCGGCGGGGTAGGCCCTCGCGGCGGGGTTCATGGGCAGGCCGTTTATGTCGCGGTGCGCCTCGGCGAGTATAGCCGGGCCGCCGTCAATGGGCTCGCCCATGCCGTTAAAGACGCGGCCGAGCATGTCCTCACTGACGCCCAGCTCCAGCGGATGGCCGAGGAAGCGGACCTTAGTCTGGGCGAGGTTTATCCCCTGGGCGCTCTCAAAGAGCTGGACAACTGCGGTGTCGCCCTCAACCTCGAGCACCTTGCAGCGGCGGACTTCGCCGTTGGGCAGCTCCAGCTCGCCGAGCTCGTCGTAGGTGACGCCCTCGACCTGCTTGACTACCATAAGGGGGCTGGCTATCTCGGCTATGGTTTTGTATTCGCGGATCATTCTTCCTCACCCCTCTCTGCGATCTCGGTGACCTCGGCCTTCATCTCTTCGATGATGGCGTCGAAGGTTGCGTCAACTTCCTCAGGCGGCACCATCTTGGCGCGGCCTATCTTTTCGCGCGCCGGGATGTTGAACAGGGCGTTCACGTCCGCGCCCTGGGGCAGCGCCGCGCGGCAGACCTCGTCGTACTTGAGGACCATGTCGAGCAGGCGGAACTGCTTGGCGTAGGACGAGTAGGCGTCCTCGTCGACGAAGGCGTTCTGCTGCAGGAAGTCCTCGCGTATCATCTTCGCGGTCTCCATGGTGAGGCGGTCTGCGGGGGAGAGGGAGTCCTGGCCGACGAGGCGGACTATCTCCTGCAGCTCGTTCTCCTCCTGGAGCACGTGCATGGCCTTGTCGCGGTTTATCATGTACTGCTCGCCGAACTCCTGCTCGTACCAGGGGCGCAGCGTGTCGACGTAGAGGGAGTAGGAAGTCAGCCAGTTTATCGCCGGGAAGTGGCGCGCGTAGGCCAGCGAGGAGTCGAGGGCCCAGAATACCTTGACTATGCGCATCGTGGCCTGGCTGACGGGCTCGGAGGTGTCGCCGCCCGGAGGCGAGACGGCGCCTATCGCGGTGACGGAGCCGCGGCGGCCGTCCGCGCCCAGGCAGTCGACCACGCCCGCGCGCTCGTAGAACTGCGCGAGGCGGCTCGCCAGGTAGGCGGGGT
>CAYXVA010000038.1:1597-8605 GCA_964467975.1 uncultured Oscillospiraceae bacterium
AGCGGGACGTCGAGTCGGCGAGGACCGCCACGTCGTAGCCCATGTCGCGGAAATACTCCGCTATCGTTATGCCGGTGTATATGCTCGCCTCACGCGCCGCGACGGGCATGTCGGAGGTGTTCGCTATGAGCACCGTGCGCTTCATCAGCGGCTCGCCGTTGCGCGGGTCGGTGAGCTCGGGGAACTCCATAAGGACGTCGGTCATCTCGTTGCCGCGCTCGCCGCAGCCTATGTAGACGACTATGTCGACGTCGGACCACTTGGCCAGCTGGTGCTGAACGACCGTCTTGCCCGAGCCGAAGGGTCCGGGGACGGCGGCGGTGCCACCCTTGGCTATCGGGAAGAGCGTGTCTATGACGCGCTGTCCGGAGTTCATCGGGCGGGCCGGGGTGTGCTTGGCCGCGTAGGGCCTGGGGATACGGACGGGCCAGTTCTGAATCATGTTCAGCTCGTGGGTCTCGCCCTTGTAGTCCTCGAGTACGGCCACCGTGTGCTCCACGGTGAAGTCGCCGCTCTCGACGCTCTTGATGGTGCCGCTCATTCCGGGGGGCACCATGATCTTGTGCAGTACGGCCGGGGTCTCCTGGACCGTGCCTATCACGTCGCCGCCGGAGACGTGCTCGCCGGGCTGCGCCACGGCATCAAAGTGCCAGACGCGCGTGCGGTTGAGCGCGGGGACCTGCACGCCGCGGGCTATGCACTCGCCGGTCAGGTCGCGTATCTCGGGCAGCGGGCGCTGTATGCCGTCGTAGATGTTCTCCAGCATGCCGGGGCCGAGCTCCACGCTCAGCGGCAGGCCGGTGGTCTCCACCTCGGCGCCGGGGCCGAGGCCGGAGGTCTCCTCGTAGACCTGGATGGACGCGCTGTCGCCCGACATGTTCAATATTTCGCCTATAAGCCGCTGGCTACCCACGCGGACGACGTCCGACACGTTGGCGTCGGCAAGTCCCTCTGCGACGACCAGCGGGCCTGATACTTTCGTTACAATTCCGCTCATCTGCAAACCTTCTTTACAAAATATCTGTCCCAACGGCTTTCTCGACCGCCGCCTTGAGCGCGCTCTGGCCGAGACCCAGGGGGCCTTCCCGCCCTGGGATTAGTATGATTGCGGGACTTGGGACGTCCTTGTACCGCGCAATCTCGTGCTCGAGGTAACCTGCCAGGTTCTCCTCGACGTAAATTATTGCGTATTGTCCGTCGGATTCCCTCGTGACGCGGCGGAAAACCTCGCGGGCCTCCTCCTGGGTGCCGGCCGCGAAAACGTCCAGGCCCAGGGCCTTGAAGCCCATGACGGTGTCGGCCCCGCCGATAACAGCTATTTTAAGCATTTATATCACGCAGCCTTTCCCGTATGACCTCGGGCTCTATTCCGCCCAGACGGCCGGTGAGTATCATCCTCGCGGCGGTTATCTCGCTCTCGAGCAGCGCGAGGTACTCCGCCATCGGCTCCGCGCCGAAGGGGCTCATCTTCGCGCCCACGAGCTAGGAGCTCACGGCGTTGTCGCACTCGAGCTCGAAGGCCGTCATCGCGCCGCCCTTCATGGCCTGAGCGCCGAGCTGCGCGGCCTTTTCAAGCAGCGACGCGTTGAACGCCGAGATAAGCGCCTCGCCGCTCTCTGCGGCCTTCGCGAGCGTGTCCTCGCTGACGCTGCCGCCGGGCACCAGCGCGGAGAGCATGAATGCGTGGTCCTTGCCCATGCGCACCGTGCGCACCGCGGCGCGCAGGTTCGCGCTGTCAATGAGTGTGCGCACGTAGCCCGTGAGGAAGCTGCTGCCGGTGGCGCCGGCCATGCCGGAGATGAGCGCAAAATAGCGCCGGTCCAGCGCGAAGTCCGCAAGCTGCGGGTTCCCCGTGCGGCCGAGGACGCTCTCGGCCTCGGTCCAGGCCTCGGCCATGTCCTCGGGGAGGGAGCTCAGGCCGCCCTCTTCGCCGACGTACTCCATGAGCTTGGCGCCCGGCACGCGGCCGCAGTCGGACAGTATGTGCGCGCAGTCCAAGCCCACGGCGCGGGCCTTGAGCAGCGCCTTCAGATTGTGATAGTCGTATTTGGCACGGAATATGTCCACAACTTCCGGCTGCGGGCACATATTGGCCATCTCGGCGAAAACCTCAGCCCGGCGGCGGGAGAGGGCCGAATCGACTCCGGCGGCGTCGCAGCCGGACATGTCCTCATACCCGCAGTCGCACAGCAGCTTCGCCGCCTCCTGGAAGCTGGGCGCGGAGAGCATACGGTCCATCCGCTCCCGGGTGAGCATGCCGGCCTCCCTCGCCCGAATCATGGACGAGAGCATCAGGTATGCGGTATCCTTTACTTTCTTAGCCAAGACCTTACCTCCCTGCCCGTCAAATTCAAGCTGCCCGGGGCAGCGTCAGTCCTCAAAGAGCACCTCGGCCACGCGCGCGGCCAGCTCGCCGCGGGTGAGGTCGAGCAGAGTGTCCACGGTGCAGTTGACCTCTATGTCACCCTGCTTGAGTATGAGCCCGCCGGACATCTCGCGCGCGTCGTCGGAGAGCGTGAGGGTGCCGGGCATGCCCTTGGCGGCCAGGAGCTCGTTGGCGGCCTTGACGGCCTTCGCGCCCACGGCGGCCCTGTCGCGAGGGCAGAAGATGACCTCCTCCTGGCCCGTGACAGCGGCCTCGGCGGCCTCGCGGGCGAGGAAGGCGACATAGTCGCGCTCGGGGAGCTCGGCAATCTTGTCCTTGGCCAGCTCAAACGCGCGGGAGACGGCCTCCTGTTTCATGTTGAGTATGCTCTTTTTGGCCTCAAGCCGCGCGGTGCGGTCAAGACGCTGCACGCGCTGCTCAGTGTCCTTGACGCCCTCGCGTACGAGGCGCCAGTATTCGTCCTGTGCGCGCTTCTCGTTCTCGGCACGGATGGCGGCACAGCGCTCGTCGGACTCCTTCTTGACGGCGCTGCACTCAGCCTCGGCGTCTGCGAGAATGCGCGCAGTGATTTTGTCTATACCCTTCATGGCGTTCAACCCCTCTCCGGGATTAGCCGATGAAGAGGATCATCAGCATGGAGGCAAGCAGGGAGAGTATTGCATAGAACTCGACGGTGATGCACAGGACCATGCCTTTGGACCAGTCGTCGGGCTTCTTGGCCAGAAGGTTAATACTTGCCGCGGCAACCTTGCCCTGTGCTATAGCGGACAGCCAGCCGCCGAGCGCCATCGGGATGCAGGCCACGAAGTACCTGAGACCCTCGGTGACGGTCAGGTTGACGATGGAGCCGTCGAGCAGGCCCATCTGGAAGCTGGCGAAGAACCAGACGACCAGGCCGTACAGGCCCTGGGTGCCGGGTATGACCTGCAGTATCATGACTTTGCCGAACTTGCTGGGATCCTCGCAGAGCAGGCCCGCGCCCGCCTCGCCGGCGATGCCGGTGCCTATTGCCGAGCCGACGCCGGAGAGCGCCGCAGCCAGACCCGCGCCGAGCAGGCCGAGTGCCATTCCGCCAAACTGTTCAAGAAACATTTTCTTTTCCTCCTCTTATTTGTCGGTGTTTGTGACAGTTACGTATTTGGTGTTGAACTCCAGGGGCTTGAACGGTCTGCCGCCGTCCACGTAGAACGCTTTGAAGAACTCCAGGCACTGGAGCCTGAGGTCGTGCACGAAGCAGCCGAGCAGGTTCAGCGCGAAGTTGAGCGCGTTGCCTATGAGCGAGATGATGATGAACACGAACAAGTTCCCGAAGATAGCGCCTATCGTGTTGAAAACCTGCGCTATAACGCTGCCCGCGAGCATGAGGGCCATGAGTCGCGAGTAGCTCAGTATGTCGCCGAAGTAGCCGGTGACGCCGTTGTATATCGCACTGATAAAGCCGGTTATGATACCGAAGCCCTTTTTGCCCTGCGCCGAGCCAATGAAGAGCATCACGGCGCCGATGCAGAGGAGTACGGGCGCGCCGGCGAAATTGCCGATGCCGAGTATCCAGAGCGCCAGGCCGATAAAGATGACCCACCAGGTGCCCTCGTTGAGGACGGCGTCCATAATCTCCCCGTGCTTTACTTTCTGGACCACGCTGATTATCATGCCGGTGATTATCTGGATGAAGCCCAGGCACATCGCGCCGATAAGTATCATTATCGTGTCATCGAGCGGGGTGAAGAGCGCCGGGAGGCCCTGCCAGGTGGTGTCGGGGTTGATAATCTGCGCAATCTGCAGCGGCGCGTCGGAGAAGAAGCCGCCCGTTATTGCGCCCCAAACGGTGGTCGAGATGCCGCACCAGAGCATGAGCTCGAAGAAGTTGCGCATGCCTTTACGCGGCTTTTTCTTCGAGAGCACTACGGCGGCTGCGATTATCATCAGCAGTCCGTAGCCCATGTCCGCGAGCATTATCCCGTAGAACAATATGAAGAACGGCGCCATGAGCGGGTTCGGGTCCACCGTGCCGTAGGCCGGGAGAGAGTACATCTCCGTGACCATGTTCATCGCCCGGGTGAGCTTGTTGTTTTTGAGCTTGACGGGGACTTCGGGGTACTCGTCCTCGGCCGGGTCCGCCGTCTCCCAGGCGCAGTCATACTTGCCGAGCACGCGGGCAAGTTCCTCTTCCTGCTCCGCGGGCACCCAGCCCTGCAGAAACACGGCGGTCTCGGTACACATGAGCTTTTCCTCGGCCTCGGAGCGGTCTATCTTTGTCGAGAGAGTGTCCGCGCGCAATTTGAGCTCGTCCCTGTGCGAGGCGAGCTGGGCAATCTCGCCGGTTAGCCTCTGCTTCTGCTCGTTCAGGCCGCGTATTTTCAGCTCGGCCTTCGCCGTCTCCTCGCGCGCCGTGCCGGCGTAGTCGCCGGGGCTCATGAGATTGAAGCCGAAGGGCCGCAGCGCTTCAAGCGCCGCGTCGTACTCGTCGGCGTAGCAGACGAGCGCCACATAATTTAAGCTCTTGTCCGCAGATATACGGAAGAGCTGCGATTCCGGGGCCGCCGCGCCAAGCGCCGCGTCCACGTCTACCATGCTTGCCGCCGCAGGCAGGCTGGCGGTTGCAAACACCGTTTTCTCCGTGCCCTTGCAGCCGAGGGGCACGTCCAACTCCAGCCATGGGGCCAGCGCCAACACCGCCGCTTCAAGCCGGGCGGTTTCGCTCGATGCGCGGCGAATGTCCTCCTCCTTGCCGAGAATCTTTTCCGCCATGACCAGGTCCGCCGGCAGGTTCTGCTCATCGAGAACCGTATTCTGGCTGACCGTGGGCAGGGGCTTGAGGAAGCCGCCCTTTGCCGGGGCGTACCTGTCGAGGAGCTTGACGGCGTCGGTCAGCAGGGCGTAATTTGCCCTGTCGGCGCCCAGCTCTCCGCTGGTACAGCGCTGCAGCTGCGGGAAATCCGCGCTCTCCAGCTCGCCCGGTTCGCTGAACTCGACGCAGCCGAGCAGCATCAGGTCGCGCAGCAGCGCTTTCCGGTCCCGGGCCATGACGGCCAGGCGGAGTTTTTTCATCTTTACGATTGCCATATCAGCCGTTCACTACCCTTTCCACAATGAGCGCTGCGGCCTTGCCCATGCGCGCGTCGGCTCTCGCCCGCATTGCGGCCTTCCTGTTCTCCGTGTCGGAGGCAAGCTCCATCGCGTCTTGCTTCGCCTTCTCGTCAGATTTGGAGCGCAATTCGCGCACCTCGGCCGCCGCCTTGTTGCGTGCAGCCTCCAGGTCGAGTTTCCCCTGGTCCACGGCCGCAGCTTCAGACGCTTTGGCGGCAGAGAGCGCCTCCGCCTTCATCTGCCGCGCTTTTGCCTCGGCCTCGTTTATCGCTGTGATCGCTTCAAAGGACATTGATACACCTCCTGCCGAAAAATGACGGATTAAAGACAAGCATCTCGCATCCACCACTAAATCTGTATTCTAAATGATATCAAAAAAAGTGGCGATTGGCAAGCTAATTTGTGCATTTAGCATGATAAAATGACAACATTGTGTACCCGGCAATAAACGTGATTTTTTTGTCAATCTATACGAAACTGTGCTTTAAATCGCTCGCCTGGTAAAAAAAATCTTGATGTGTGAGGAAAATCATATTATAATAACTTGCTAAACTTCGACCAACGCTAAGGAGGTACCGACATGGCGGATAAAACCCGAAAGCGCCTCGGTGACCGCAAAGAGGGGCGCAGGCTGCGCTCGCTCTCGCCTATAATCGCTTTCACGCCGTACATAATGCGCGACAGAAACGACGCCTGCAACCAGTTTGAGGGCACCGTGGACATCACTGAGACCGACCGCTGGCTGCGCGAGCAGCGCCGTGCCGGCTATAAAGGGCTGGGTATGCTCCACATGTTCATCGCCGCGTATATCCGGGTCGTGTCGCACATGCCCGGCCTGAACCGCTTCGTCGCGGGACAGCGCGTATACGCGCGCAACAACATAACTGTGGATATGATGGTTAAGCGCAGCGTCGACCTGGAGAGCGAGGAGACCGTCGCCAAGGTCGTATTTGAGCCGACGGACACCGTGTACGACGTCTATAACAAGATGAACGCCGCCATAGAGGAGATACGCGCCAGCGACGACTCCGGCACGGAGTCCACGGCCAGGACGCTGCTCAAGCTGCCCAGGCTGCTGCTCAAGTTCGCCGTCTGGGTCATACGTCTGCTCGACTACTTCGACCTGCTGCCCAACGCGCTGTTGGAAGTGAGCCCCTTCCACGGCTCTATGATAATCACCGACCTGGGCTCGCTTGGCATACCGCCCATCTACCACCACATCTATAACTTCGGCAATCTGCCGATTTTCCTCGCCTTCGGCGCCAAGCGAATGGAGACCGGCATCAGCATCGACGGCAAGCCGGTGCACCGCAAGTTCGTCGACTATAAAATAGTCTGCGACGAGCGCATATGCGACGGCACCTACTACGCCAGCGCGTTCAAGTATCTGCGCTATTACCTCAAAAATCCCGATGAGCTCACCCGCCCGCCGGAGAGCGTGGTGGAGGATATATATTAACTTTATACAATGATTTAAACGTTTTCCGGGGGCGCTTTCTTTTATCTTGAAAAAAGAAAGCGTCCCCGGACCCCCG
>CAYXVA010000039.1:0-7338 GCA_964467975.1 uncultured Oscillospiraceae bacterium
TAGTCATAGAACGCTATGCCCAGACGCTCGGCGGCCAGCTTGCCAATGGCGTTGCCGCAGCTGCCGTGCTGCCGCGAGATGGTGATGACATAGTTGTCTGCCATCTTTACTCCCCCTTATTCGTTTTCAGGCGCCCAGATAGGCTTGGCGGACTTTGTCGTCGTGCAGAAGATCGAGCGCTTTGCCAGACATTGTGATGAGGCCGGTTTCCAGTACGTAAGCGCAATCGGAAATGGACAGGGCCATCTTTGCATTCTGCTCGACCAGCAGGATGGTGATGCCGGCTTTGTGCAGGGTCTTGATTATGGAGAAAATCTCCTTTACGAGTATAGGCGACAGGCCCATACTGGGCTCGTCAAGCAGCAGCATCTTCGGCTCGGTCATAAGCGCGCGGCCCATGGCCAGCATCTGCTGTTCGCCGCCGGAGAGCGTGCCGGCCAGCTGCTTTGAACGCTCGGCCAGACGCGGGAAGTGTCCGTAGACCATTTCGAGCTGCTTTTTAATTTTCGCCTTGTCGCGGACTATGTATGCGCCCATCAGGAGGTTTTCCTCGACAGACATGCGCGCGAACACGTGGCGGCCTTCGGGCACGTGGGCGAGGCCCAGCTCGATTATCTTGTTGGGCGCGGTCTTTCGCAGGTCTGTGTCGTCGAGCATTATGGAACCGCTCGCGGCGGGGACGAGGCCGCTTATCGTGTGCAGCGTAGTGGTCTTGCCGGCGCCGTTGGCGCCGATGAGGCTGACGAGCTCGCCGTCGTTGACTTCAAGCGAGATACCCTTTATGGCGCGCACCGCGCCGTAGGAGACATGCAGGTCCTGGATTTTAAGCAAGGCTCTCACCCTCCTCTTCGTCGTTCTCGCCCAGGTAGGCGGCTATGACGCGCGGATTGTTCGCAATCTCCTCGGGGCCGCCCTCGGCGATGGTCTGGCCGTAGTCGATGACGGTTATCCGCTCGCAGAGCTTCATGACGAGGCTCATATCGTGCTCTATAAGGAGGATGGCGATGCCGAAACGCTCGCGTATGATGCTGATGCACTCGAGCAGCTCTGCCGTCTCGGTGGGGTTCATGCCGGCCGCCGGCTCGTCGAGGAGCAGCACCTTCATGTCGGTGGCGAGCGCGCGGGCTATCTCTAGCTTGCGCTGCTGGCCGTAGGGCAGACTGCTGGCGAGCTGGTTGGCGTACTCCTTGAGGTTGAAGATATCGAGCAGGTCGAGCGCTTTCTGCTCCATGGCCGCCTCGGCCTTCCAGTAGCCGGGCGTGCGGAAGAGCGCCGCGCCCATGCGGTATTTGATGTCCTTGGCAAAGCCGGCCTTGACATTGTCAATGACGCTCATCTGCTTGAACAGGCGTATGTTCTGGAACGTGCGGGCGATGCCGGAAGCGACGAACTGGTGCGTCTTTTTACCGTTGAGCACCTCGCCGTTCAAGATGACGCTGCCCTCGGTCGGGACGTACACGCCGGTCAGAAGGTTGAACACCGTGGTCTTGCCGGCGCCGTTCGGGCCGATAAGCCCGGCGAGTTCGCCCTTATAGAGCTTGATGTTGAAGTCCTGTACGGCCTTCAGGCCGCCGAAGGATATCCCAAGGCCCCTTGTCTCGAGGACGGGAATGTCTTCGCGTTTAACTTCGCTCATTGCGCTGCGGCCTCCTTTCCCTCGGTTGCGGCTTTCTTTTTCCCGCGCGGCTTTTTAATCCAGCGCACCAGCTCGCCCGGGCTGCGCAGCAGCGAGAACTCGTACGTGCCGAATATGCCCTTCGGGCGGAACATGATGATGATTATCAGCACCAGCGCGTAAACGAGCATCGGGTAGGTGAAGATGCCCTGGATAAAGCCCGGCAGCGCGCTGACCCAGGCGCCGTTCTTGATTTGGTAGTTGAGCACGAACATGATGACCGCCGAAACTATGGAGCCGGTCAGCGAGCCCATGCCGCCGAGCACGACCATGACGACGACGAAGGTGGAGTTCAGGATGGAGCCGTTGGTGAACGAGAACGAGACGGTAGAGAGCGTCGCGTTTGAGCAGGCGTAGAGCGCGCCGGCGATGCCCGCGAAGAACGCGGAGAACGCAAAGGTCAGCACCTTGTAGTAGCCCGTGTTGATGCCGGCGGCGCTTGCGGCTATCTCATCGTCGCGTATCGCGCGCACCGCGCGGCCGTACTTGGAGCGGATGAACATGAACATCAGCGTCACGCAGACAATGGTGACTGCAAGCGCGACCCAGAGATAGGTGACCTTGGCAGTGGTGCCGAAGCCCAGGCCGTTTTCGTAGAGGGAAGAGGACGCGACGCCTTCGGCGAGGCCGTTCTGGCCCGCGAAGGGCAGGTTGTTTATCACGTTGACGATTATAAGGCCGAAGCCCAGAGTGATAATGGCGAGGTAGTCGCCCTTGAGACGGAGCGCCGGGATGCCGACGACCAAGCCAAAGACCGCGGCAAGTATGCCGGAGCAAATGACGCACAGGAAGATGATGAGGATGAACACGATTCCACTTTTTTCATCATACACGCCCGCACGCTGAAAAGCAAGGCTCATGAGCGCCGCGGTGTAGGCGCCTATCGCCATGAAGCCGCAGTGGCCGAGCGAGAGCTGGCCCATGAAACCAAGCACGAGGTTTAGGCTGGCCGCAAGAATTATCAGGTAGCAGCACTGCCAGAGACTGGGAACGAGGATGAGCTTGAAGTTGTTCACGTTTGCGAGCACGTTGGCAAGCACGACGCATATTGCGTAAACCGCAACAATGAGGACAGAGTTGACCGCGTAGCCGCGGCGGATTTTCTTCTTCATACCTTTTCACCCACGTTCTTTCCGAGTATTCCAGCGGGCTTTATCAGCAGCACTACAATGAGTATGAGGAACACAAAGGTGTCCGTCAGGCTGGAGCTAATGTAGGCCGTGGAAAAACTCTCGACAAGGCCGATGACAAGACCGCCGAGCATTGCGCCGGGCACAATGCCTATGCCGCCGACAACCGCCGCGACGAAGGCCTTGAGGCCGAGCAGCGAGCCCATGGTCGTGTAGACGCGCGGGTACTGGGCAATGTACATGAGCGCGGCCACGGCGGCGAGGCCCGAACCGATGGCGAAGGTGGTGAGGACGGTCTTGTTGACGCTTATACCCATGAGGATGGCCGCGCTCTTGTCCTCGGACACGCAGCGCATCGCGCGGCCCACGCGGGTCTTCTGCGTAAAGGCGTAGAGCAACAGCATGACGATGGCGCTCACGACGATGGTGTAGATCGTCGTATAGTCGAGCGTGACGCCTGCTATCTGTATGCCGCCGTTGGCGAAGAAGGTGCCGGCGACCATCGGGTTGGGGCCTATGGCCGGGATGGCCTGGGCCAGGTTTTCAAGGAAGAGGCTCATGGCTTTTTTTGTTATGAGCGCCGTCATGTTCGTGCCCTTGCGGCGCACCGGTCGGTAGGCGATGAGCTCAACGGCCACGCCGACGAGGGAGCAGACGATAACGGCGATCACGACCGCAGCCCAAGCGGGCAGCCCCGCCGCAGTCATGAGCGGGACGGTAAAGACCAGCGTGTAGCCGCCGACCATAATGAAGTCGCCGTGCGCGAAGTTTATCAGCCTTATGATGCCGTACACCATCGTGTACCCGAGCGCGATAAGGGCATATACGCTCCCGAGCCGAAGCCCCACGAATAGGGTTGTAAGGAATCCATCCATTTTTCTCTCCGCCTTTCCGTTGGAATAAGTGTGGGGAGACGCCAAAGAGATTTGACGTCCCCCCGGGATAGGGATGGGAGCTGTATGTCAGGTTAGGTCGTCCGCCGAGATAGTGGTCACCAGGCTGGTGCTCAGGCTCTCGATAGCATCGGTGGACGGGTCGTCTTCGACGGTCTCGTCATAGACGAATTCGATAACCGCGGCGCCCTTGACAGGCGTGCCGGTCTCGTCGAGGGAGAAGGTGCCGGTGATGCCTTCGTAGACCACGGTGGTGTCGGCGAGCGCGTCGCGAACGGCGCTGGCCTCGTCGGTGCCGGCGGTCTCGATGGCGGTCTGGAGCATCATCATGCAGTCGCTGGCGAGGGCGGCGAAGCAGAGCGGCGTGGTGCCGTAGAGCGCCTCGTAGGCGGTGACGTAGTTCTGGACCACTTCGCTCGTGTCGGAGGCGTCGTAGTGGTTGGTGTAGACAACGTCGTTGAACGCGCTGTAGTCGACGCCGGTGGAGACGTAACCGAGCGCTCCGTCATAGCCGTCGGCACCCATGATGATGCCGGTGTAGCCGGCGGCGCGGGCCTGGGTGACCAGGAACGGGCCGACCGCGTCGTAGTAGTAGACGGCGTAGACGAGCTCAGCGCCCGCGTTGACCATGGCGGTGAACTGGTTGGTGAAGTCCTGCGCGTCCATGGTGGCGGTGCTCTCAGCCGCGACGACCTCTATGCCGCGGGCCTCACAGGCTGCGGTGAAGCTGTCGACAAGGCCCTGAGAGTATGTATCCGCCGAGCAGGCTATCGTACCGACGCTGGTGATGCCGAGACTCTTGACATAGGCGGCGGCGATGTCGCCCTGCAGACTGTCCTTGAAGCAGGCGCGGAAGACGTAGTCGTCCTCGGTGGTGATGCTGTCCGCCGTGGCGCTGGGCGTTATCAGCACTACGCCCTCTTCGTTGGCGGCGTTGGTGATAGCGCTGGTCGCGCCGGAGGTGGCCGAGCCGATGATCATCGTGACGCCCTGGCTGATCAGGTTGTTGAAGGCGTTGAGGGCCTCGGTGGCATCAGCCTGGTCGTCCATGTATACGAGCTGGATTTCCCTGCCGAGAATGCCGCCGGCCTCGTTGATCTGAGCTATGGTCAGCTGCAGACCTTCGAGCATCGAGTTGCCATAGGCCGCGTTGGAGCCGGTCAGGGGCCCTATCATGCCGATCTTGATGGCATCGCCGGACGCGGAGCTGTCGTCCCCGCCGTCATCAGAGCTGTCGTTCCCGCCGGACGTGCCGCAGGCCGCCAGGGCGAAAACCATGCACAGCGCAAGCAGCAGTGCAAGCAGTTTCTTTTTCATATTTTTCCTCCTTTTTTCTGTTGCTTCCCCCTTATCCTTGGGGGGAAGAGAATGTGGACGGCGATTCCCAGTCGCCGCCGCTTCCCCGGCTCCCATTCCGGGGATAAAAAACAGCTTTTTTGCTGTCTTTTACAAAGTAATGTCCGCACAGAAGAGAATTAAATACCAGAAATTCCCAGAGCACGGATACAAAAAATGCGCAGGGCAGAGTACATTCTTTGCTAAAAACTAAAAATTCCAATAATTTCAGTACGCCCTTGCACTGTAACTGCATTATAGCTCTTTAACTCGTTACTGTCAACTGTTTTAAATGCCTAAAGATTTTGACTTTCCGCACAAGCAGTATACTCCAATTTTCACAAAATGCACAATTTGACTTCGAAAGCAGACACATACAACTCATATGAGCAGGAGTGTGATAAAAGACCGGGAAAAGCCCCGATAAGTAGCTTTCCCGGCCTTGAAAACTTGTTTTGTGGTGTTAAGTGAGATCCTCTGCGGTGATAGTAGCCACCAGGCGCTGGCTGAGACACTCGATGGCGTCGGTGGACGGGTCGTCCTCGACGGTGTCGTCGTAGTAGAACTCAATCACAACGCCGCCCTTGGTCGGCGTACCGCTCTCGTCGAGGGAGAAGGTGCCAGTGACGCACTCATAGACCACGCTGGTGTCTGCGAGATAGTCGCGGACGGCATCGGCCTCAGCGCTGCCGCTGCCCTCGATGGCCTGGGCGTACATCATCATGCAGTCATAGGTCAGGGCACTGAAGGAAATCGGGGTGGAGCCGAACATTTCCTCAAAGGCCTCGACGAAGACCTGCACTGCGCCGCTCTCGTCGGAGGGGTCGTAGTGGTTGGTCCAGAACACGTTGTTGAACGCGCTGTAGTCGACGCCGGTGGAGACGTAACCGAGCGCTCCGTCATAGCCGTCGGCACCCATGATGATGCCGGTGTAGCCGGCGGCGCGGGCCTGGGTGACCAGGAACGGGCCGACCGCGTCGTAGTAGTAGACGGCGTAGACGAGCTCAGCGCCCGCGTTGACCATGGCGGTGAACTGGTTGGTGAAGTCCTGCGCGTCCATGGTGGCGGTGCTCTCAGCCGCGACGACCTCTATGCCGCGGGCCTCACAGGCTGCGGTGAAGCTGTCGACAAGGCCCTGAGAGTATGTATCCGCCGAGCAGGCTATCGTACCGACCTTTGTGTAGCCCTCCTGCTCGACAAAGGCGGCGGCGATGTCACCCTGCAGGCTGTCCTTGAAGCAGGCGCGGAAGACGTAGTCGTCCTCAGTGGTGATGCTGTCGGCGGTCGCGCTGGGCGTCAGAAGTACCACGCCCTCTTCGTTGGCCGCGTTGGTGATGGCGCTGGTGCATCCGGAGGTGGCCGAGCCGATAATGATGCCCACGCCCTGGCTGACCAGGTTGTTGAAGGCGTTCAGGCACTCGGTGGCATCGCCGGTGTCGTCGGCGACGACCATCTCGACGGTACGGCCGAGGAGGCCGCCGGCAGCGTTTATCTCCTCAATCGCCAGCTCAAGGCCCTGCCGCATCGCGTTGCCGTAGGCGGCGAGGTTGCCGGTCATGGGGCCGATGAGGCCGACGAGGATTGGATCGCTGCTGGCGGACGAATCGCCGCCGTCGCCGCTCTCGATTGCACTGCCCGTTGAGTCACTGGTCGTTGTGTCGCTGTCGCCGCAGGCGGCGAGGACGAAGACCATGCAGAGCGCAAGCATCAGCGCAAGCAATTTCTTTTTCATACGGTTTCCTCCTTCAATTGAGTATCCCCCATATCCAAGGGGTTATATGGACGGCGATTCCCACTCGCCGCCGCCCCGGCTTCCACACCGGGGATAAAAAGCAACTTTCCACGGCTGCCTTTTACCGTATTTCCAGAGCGCTGTCCGCCCTGAGATTTTCCAAAAAAAGAAAAAAGCGCAAGGGTGTACTGATATGCAGATTTCAGTACACCCTTGCACTGTAGTTGAATTATAACCTTCAGAGCCCGTCACGTCAACAGTTTAAATAAATAAAGATTTGCCTAATTGCACAAGCAGCGTGATGTAAATTACACAAAATGCACAATTCGCAGCGTGATACACAACGGATACAAGTCTGATTCAACTCCGATACAAGTGGGTGCGAGAATGTCCGGCGATGACAGGGAGCGTTTTCGATTGGAGGAAGCCGGATATGAAGAAAAAGAGATATTCCCTCGCAGTTTTCGCGATTTTGCTGTGCTGTATGGCGTTGGTGGTGATTTCGACGGCGACGCGCTCGCACAGGAGCTCTGCGGCCTGCGGCCTGGATGCTACGCCGGCGACGGACGAGGC